>JAFGUM010000339.1 GCA_016938515.1 Spirochaetales bacterium
ATGCCGGAAAGCCTGGCAGAGAGCATGCTATTTGGCACGCTGAAAGGCGCGTTCACCGACGCGGTAGAGTCTAAAGGAGTGTTTGAATCAGCCCTGGGCGGTACCGTGTTTCTCGATGAGATAGGGGAGCTTTCGCTTGCCCTCCAGGCAAAGTTCCTGCGAACGCTTGAAACGAGGTCCGGCTCGCGCGTAGGTTCGGTAGATCAGACCGCCTACGACGTGCGCATCGTATCAGCGACTAACGCCGCGCTATTCGAGAACAGGAACAGGTTCAGACCCGAGCTGATACACCGTATCGATACGCTTCTGCTCGAAATGCCGGCGTTACGTAACCATAAGGACGATATTCCGCTATTGGTAGCATCATTCATGGAGGAGTTCTCACCACACAAAAAGCTGGATCCAGCGGTGCTGCCGATGCTGCTATCCTGGGATTGGCCCGGCAACGTCAGGGAACTGAGAAACGTCATCCTGCGGGCGTCGGTGTTGTCTGGAGACAGGACAAACGTACTGGCAGAGGATATCGAGCTGGACATGCTCAAGCACGGACGCGCTCCGGCGGGGGACAGCGTCAGTAAATAGGGCGAACAGACACTACGTCCAGGTATATATCCCGTGAGCCGTCGGGAGAGACGCCCATCCGCGCGTTCCTGGCGATTACCACGGTTCGTCGACCCGATGCCCCATCCAGGAAATCGCGGTACACTTCGCCCTGGAAGCCAAGATATACCCGATGCAGAACGACTTTGGATGAACCAACCCATTCGCCTTCCAGAAATTCGCACAGCGCCTCGTAGGGTGCGTCGCTCGTTATTATCGGCCTCGACAACGTACCAAACAGCAACAGCGCCGTATCGCCGTCAAAGATCCTGGTCAGAGCGCTCTCGTCTCCACTCGCGGCCATGCCCGCCAGCTGGGAAATGCCAATGTTCAGGTCTATGCGCCCGACAAAGGTATCGTCACCCAGGGGCGCTCCCTGGGCTACAGCCACGGAGCCCAGGAGAATGGCAGCGGCGATCGTGAACAACAGTCTTTTCATCTGTACCTCCATCGGATCGCCATGGTAATGGCTCACCACACAGCCTACTCCCGACTGGGGCCGTGGTCAAGAAGCGAAGGATACAAAGAACCCAGCTTCACTACTATGGACACAAACCGGGCCAGCTCTTCTTCTGTCAGCGCGGCTCTGGCGGCAACGCTGCGCAGGAATACCTCCGCCTCCGGCCTTCCGGCAAGCTTGTAGAAACCAGCCGACTGGAGCGTGTCGGCCATCTCGGTGGCCGCCCTGTCCAGCTGCTCCCGCGGCGCTGGAATTTTTACGGGCAAGCCTCCCGTACCACCCACCAGCGCCTTGCGTACCTCCCAGCAGGCTATCTGGACGGCGTGAGACAGATTGAGCGATGGGAACAGCGCGGAGGAACCTATTCCCACCGCTTCATCACAGAGAGCCAGCTCCTCAGCCGACAAGCCGTCGCGCTCATTCCCGAATACCAACGCGACCGCCGCCTCGCCGCGTGCCGGCAGCGCGGCGGCAAACGAGACGACGTCAAGAGGTTCCTTGCGTCGCTGCCCCCTGCGCCTCGTAAAACCCGCCACCATAGAGAACGGGGCGAGCGCTGAAGCCAGCGTATCGGTTCGGGTGGCGGCCGCGTACAGGTCGTAAGCCTGGAGCGCGTGCGTCCTCACCACGGTCTCGTCAAAGGCGGGACACGCGGCGAGCACGAGACGCGTCAGGCCCATGGCCTTCATGGCCCTGCACGAAGCGCCTACGTTCATGGCTCCTTCAACTCGGCACAGCACTACAGCTACGTTACCAGCATCATCCACGGCACCAGCCTCCGCATCGCGTCCCTCATATTCATCGGGTATACGCGTTCCAGAGAAGCGAATATAGTAGATACTCGTATGCCTCACAACAGCCCGCACACAGCCGCTCACCATGCTTTTTCACAGGCGCTCGTCGTAGGTGGTACCGGCGGCATAGGGTTCAGCGTAGCCTCGGCCCTGTCAGCGCGCGTAGCTCGGCTCGTCGTTCACGGTCGATCTCCTGAAAAGTTGGCCACAAGGCGGGTGGAACTGGGCATGGGCGGCGCGGAAATCACGACGCTGTGCGACGAACTGAGTCAAGGTACGCCTTCAGACGAGCTTCTCGACGCGGCCAGGGCGAGCGATATACTCGTCATGGCCTACGGCCCATTCGTACAGAAGCCGCTGGCAGACACGACGGCTGAGGAATGGCGTTCCACCGCTCTCGCCTGCCTGGCGCTTCCCGGCATCGTCGCGTCAGCGGCTGCGATGGCCATGGCGGAACGTGGCTTTGGCAGGATACTGCTATTCGGCGGAACGAGAACCGATGCCATCCGCGGCTTCAAGTCCAACGCGGCGTACGCGTCTGCCAAGACCGGTATCGGCGTTATAGCCAAGTCCATCGCCGTTGAGTTCGGCGGGAGGGGCGTTTCGTGCGCTGTCCTGTGCCCTGGCTTCGTAGATACCGAGTATCTCACCGACACCATGAGGTCGGCCCTGTCCAGCGCTTCACCGCGCGGCTCTCTCATACCAGCCTCCGAGATAGCGGATCTGGCTCTCTACCTTGTCTCCGGGGGAATGGATCTGGCAAACGGGGCGGTTCTGGTAGCGGACGGGGGTTTGTACGCGCTATGACGCATAAAATTTTTCAATGACTCTTTCAAAACCGACACAAATAGCCGAAAATAACGTCGATGAGGCTGGAATTCTGGATTCCAGGTTTAAAAAGACCGCATATATGGATTTGACAAGCCATTGACGACAGCCTATGATGATCTTAGAATCGATGGCTAGTAAACTGAAAGACCTCACGACGGAAGAGGAGTACCATGCCAAATAACGATATCGTTCCTGGCTTTGACGATGAGAAGGACGATAGCCTTAAAATCCGACTTCAGAAAATTGATCACGTAGAAAACTGTCTCGCGCTCTTCCTGACGGGCTACATCGACACCTACAACTCGAATTTCTTTCAGAAACGCGTCGGCAAGGCTATCGACAGTGGTTTTTCCCGTCTGATTTTCAACTGCGGGGGCCTTAACTACGTTTCTTCCACCGGTATAGGCTCATTTACGGCTTTCCTCAAAGCGGTAAAGCCACGCGGTGGTGACATCGTGCTGCTGGAAATACAGCCAAAGGTCTACGAAGTGTTCCAGCTTCTGGGTTTCTCCCAGTTCTTCAACATCAAGGACAACATCGAAGAGGCTACCGCCTACTTCAACCAGGGCTCTCAAGTCAGCTCGCAAACCGTGTTTCCGAAAATCTTTTCGTGCCCGATCTGTACCAAAAAGCTCAAAGCCGCCAAACCGGGCCGGTTCCGCTGTTCAGAGTGCAAGACCATACTGGCTATAGACAACTCCGGCCAGGTTTTCCTGGGGTGATCCAGCCTTGGAACCGCAGTTACATACCATTTCCTGAGAGGAGGAACTGATGGCAGGAATGACCAAGGTAGAATCGTACCTCATCGATCTTGACATATCGTACCAGGAAGTTTCACCGAGCGCGTTTTTTATAGAGGATGCGTCCAAAGGGCTCCCCGGTATCACGATTACCCTGGACGACCCCATAGTCGTCATCAGGGCACGGGTGATGCCCGCGCCAGCGTCAAAGCGCTGCGAGCTTTTTGAGCAGCTGCTCCGCCTCAACGGCTCCGACATGATACACGGCGCTTACGGACTCGACGGCGATGACGTCGTGCTGATCGACACGCTTGAATACGGCACGATGGACAAGACTGAGTTCGAGGCTTCCCTCGATTCAATTGGCCTGGCCCTGGCCAGACATTACAACGACCTCGGCTCGTTCCGGGGCTGATAACAGGAGGCTATCGACCATGGGAATATTCGACAGGCTCAAGACGGTTCTGTCATCCAACATAAACGACATGATCAGCAAGGCGGAGAATCCCGAAAAGATGCTCAACCAGCTTGTCGTGGACATGAACCAGCAGATGATAGAGTCAAAAAAGGCCGTCGCCATGGCGATCGCCGATGAAAAGAAAATTGAGCGGGAACTTCTGGAACAAAAGAGGATAGCCGACGACTGGGAGCGCAAAGCCGTTATAGCCGTCAAGGCAGCCCGGGACGATCTCGCAAAAGAAGCGTTGCTGCGCAAGCAGGAAGCCGAGACGTACTACCTGCAGCTCAAGCCCCAGTGGGAAGCACAGAAAGCCTCGGTAGACAAGCTAAAGGATACACTCAGGCAGCTTCAGAACAAGATTGACGAGGCTTCGCGCAAGAAAAACATCCTCGTAGCAAGGGCGAAGCGGGCAGAAGCACAGGCAAAAATACAGAAGACCCTCGCGAGCGTCTCGGGAAATACGAGCGCCTTTGATACGTTTGACCGCATGGCGAAAAAAGTGGACGAGCTCGAGGCACGCGCCGACGCGCAGGCAGAACTCGCGGATCTCTCCGCATCATCATCGCTTGAAAAAGAATTTGCGCAGCTTGAATCGTCGGGTGGCGGAGCGGATTTGCTGCTCGAGGAACTGAAGCGCAAAATGATAGGCGATGGCTCAGCGGAACCAGCCGGTCAGGCGTAGCGCGTGCGCGTCCTCTTCGTGGGCAACGAGGAGGAATACGCCAGGAAGATACAGCACGGGGAGAACGATACGTCGTTCTCCCTTTTTTTTACGGATTCGTGCGCCATCTCAACAGCGCGGCCAGACCCGCTGAACGTCAACGGCTACGATGCCGTACTGATTCCAGCACTCTGCTTTGTTTCTCTGCCTTCCTGTCCGGTAGGAAGCCCGGTCATTGCTACCGGCCCCGGATCCCTGGCAGAAGCCTGCTTCGAGGCCGGCTGCCACGACTACATACGGGAACCCTGGACCACGGCAGAACTCGACGCGAGAGTAAGAGCCGCGTCCAACAAGGAGCTTCGGCTATCTGACGGTCGAGTCGTAATCCGGGGCAACAAGGTGTACGGGCCGTCTGGGTCGGCGTGTCTATCTGGCGACAGTAAGCGTGTCTTGGCGCTGCTGGCCGCAAACACTGGCAAGCAGATAAGCAGGGACAGCCTGTACGCCGTTATTGGCACCGAGCCGCTTGATGGCAGATCCATGGACATGAGAATAGCCCGGCTCAGAACGCTGCTCCGAGGCGTGGGAGCCCCGGATGTAGCTGAAAGACTGCGCTGTGAACACGGCTCGTATACACTCGTGGCAGCAAGTAGCGAAAGAGGCATGATAGCCCCTGAAGGCCAGGATGACGGCAGGCGCAACTGAAGTTGGTGTTATTGTGGAAAACCTGTTCATACTTTGTGTCACAACTTCAGGCAAGGCCAACAAACGTATAAAAAACCGCACAGCGCTGCATACTTTCGCGCCAGTTTTATCACCACAAAAATAATTGCTTTCAAAATAACAAGTTATAGCCAGGAATATAGAAATACAGCACTTGGCATCCCAAGGAAGCTCCAAAACGTCGAAATTGTTAACGTACACTTTCAATTGAGAACTGTGGACAACCTGTGGATTACTAGTTAACGACCCGATCGGGAACGCATTCGGCTTGTCAAGCAGCATGGCGCATGCTACAGTTTTGACGATGAAAAAGCTGGCAACAGTGGTGCTTAGATTCCTCGTCGTCTTTTTCATCGGCGAGGCAGGTTTGTCAGCGCTCTGGATGGTAGACGCCATCGCCCGCGGCGGCATAACGGAATTTGGCCCAGCCTTGTATTCGATATCCGTTGCCGTCCTGCCGGGAGCCATCGTAGCGGCTGTCTTTGCCGGTTTTTTCGTGATGAACAGGGTTTTCAGTTCAAGAATAATCGGTTTCATCGTGATGACGGGCCTCGCCTCCTTCGTAATTGCCGCAAGCGCAAGCATCCCGCGCTACCTGTACACAGCCCCTCTGGGTACGCCGTCTTATTTGCCCGCGGCTTACCGACTCATAGCAACGTGGGTGATAAGCTTGCCAAGCTCCCCCTTGCCAGAAGCAATTGGTGCCATCGTATCGTTTTCAGCGTTTATAACGGGTTTCTGGGGTTGCACGCGTTTATCGCAGACGCGGCCGCTCATCGGGGCGTTTGCGGCGCCAGGCTGTGCTCTGGCAGCCCTCTACATCGTTTCAATCTTCGCATCCGGACCTGCAGACGCGGTATTCGCCTATATTGGATTAGGGGTTTCGCGCCTGACCAGCACGACGATACTCCTGACCATCGGGGCTCTGACCCTGCTGATGGCCGACGCGTTACTGGCAAGAAAACCTCTTGGAGGCGCAAAAAATGCCCGCTAAGAGGACAGGCTTCTTTGCCATGACCGCAGCGTTGCTGGCTATGGCTTTTGTCGTCGGATTTTTCATAGCTCTTCTATCCATTGGCAATTCGGGCGTATTGTATCGTTTCGCACTTCGCTGGGAAGCGCTGAGCGCGATCCTGTTCCTGGCCGCCTGGACTCCAGCCATCATTCTCGTAGCATCCGCACTGGCTATGGAATCATCAGAGGCGACTGATGGCTTTTCCGGAGCGGCATACGGCGTCATGGCACCCGCCCTGGCGTTGGCGACTGCTGTTTCCATATTTTACATACTGGTAATTCCCGTAGTACAGGAGCGTACAAGCCTCTACGAAGGGCAGAGCGCTCTATTCAACCAGTCGATTGCGCTGGTGGAAGAGGCTCTACTGGAAAACAGGCTGGAAGATGCCGACAGGCACCTGATCGCGTGCGGTGCGATCGACCAGCTTGATAGTCGCTTTGTCAAGCTAAACGATGCGGTGCAATCCGCGCTCGTGCGGGCGGCCAACGAAGAGACGCCGGTAGAGCCTCCGAGCGTCGCACCGGCAAGCACCGCGTGGGAAGCAGGCAATCGTTTCTACATAGAAGCGTTGGCCGCAAAGGCTGAAGGCCGCGTATTCGACGCCCATTACCTGGCAAAACGATCAGCCGCGATCTACGGCAAGCGCCCGGAAGTCAGGCGCCTCGTAGACGAAACCTGGCGAGCGCTCGAACGCCTCGAGCCGTCGATGGAAGAGCTGGAAGCCAAGGCGCTGTACGAGCGCAAACTGGCGGGATATTCCTACTACCAGGAAGGTGATTTTCTGGCGGCCTTCCGAGTCTACTCGGAGCTGTACGCCGATAACCCGGAAGATACAGACGTGGCAACGTTCCTGGGTCGTAGCCAGGAAGGCCTGAAGACCATAGCCTTCTTCATCGAGGAAGATGAGCGCGCTTTTGCCCGTTCAGACGGCGCCGTATTTTCCGTTGCACTACAGTCAGATACGGGTACGACGACGAGGTTGAGCGCTTCCCGGGTTGCCGTTTCCGAGAACGCCGTCTACTTCAGGGACGCTAGACTGTCGCGAGACGGTCCAGACGCGCTCGCCGTCTCCGCGCCGTTTGCCCGCCTCCACGGCACTACTCTCATACTGCGGGCTGTGGACAGGCAGAGGCCGACTATAGTCTGGAACCCAGTATACGAGTACGGCGCGCCTATCGACGGACACAGGGCCACAGACTCGGAAAACGCGCTGGAGCTACCCTTCAGCTCTGACGACGCTGAGACCATCGTTCGCCTGTCCGGCAACCCTGCAGACGTATCGCTGCTGGTTCTCGCCGGTAAAAACGCCGAGGCGGAACGCTTCGGGCTGGACGTCGTGCCGCTCCTCGTTGAGCTGGCCGGTCGAACCGCCTACCCCTTTGCCGTAATAATGCTCGTTCTGCTGGGCGCGGGGCTCGGGGTGCGCTTCAAACCAACTGAAAAACCAGGGCCGCTCGCGCGCTACCTGTCGGCTCCGCTGCTCGTCGCGTTCAGCGTAGCGCCGCTTCGCGCGGTGTCGTCTGCAGGCGACGTGGCCGCCAGGGCGCTGGCTTCATGGGTACCACGGGCGGTTTTCCTGCCCGCCTGGCTCGGCTTCATGGGCGCATGCGTCGCTCTATGCCTGGTACTCGCCGCCCGCATCGCCGGTGGTTCGAGCCACAGCGCCTGATCTCCCCGCTAGGCTCCTAATCGTCAAATCGCTCCATCTTGGCGCCAAGAGCCTGGAGCCGCTCGGTGATCCTCTCGTAGCCCCGCTCTATCTGGTAGACGTTTTTGATCGTGCTCGTTCCTTCCGCGCACAAAGCCGCAATCACCAGCGCCATCCCCGCGCGCACGTCCGGAGACGTGAGCGAATCCCCGCGAAGACGCGAGGGCCCCGAAACCACAGCCCGGTGCGGGTCGCAGAGCACGATACGGGCACCCATGCCGATGAGCTTGTCTACCCAGAACATGCGGGATTCGAACATTTTTTCGTGAACCAGAATGGTTCCCTCAACCTGCGTAGCCACCACCGTCATGATCGAGGTGAGATCTGGCGGAAACCCTGGCCACGGCGCGTCGTCTATCTTGGGAATCTGGCCGCCCAAATCCGGCACCACGCGCATCGACTGCCCCGAATGCACTGACAGATCGCCGCCTTCAAGGCTCCAGCTGATGCCGAGGCGGCCAAAACCAAGCTTTATCATCCGCAGGTCATCCGGCGCGACTCCTTCTATGGTAAGATCACCCCGGGTCACCGCGGCCAGTCCTATGAACGAGCCAACCTCCATGTAGTCAGGCCCAATCGTAAAATCGGTGCCATGCAAGGCTGATACGCCTTCTATCGCCAGGATATTGGAGCCCGTACCGGTAATCCTCGCTCCCATCGCGTTGAGCAGACGACACAGATCCTGTACGTGAGGCTCGCTGGCTGCGTTGCGTATAACCGTTTGGCCTTCCGCCATCGACGCTGCCATAACCGCGTTCTCGGTAGCGGTTACCGACGCCTCGTCAAGGAAAATATCAGCACCCTTGAGCTTGTTGGACGTAAACTGGAACGTACCGTCTATCTCGATGCGCGCGCCCAGCTCCTCAAGAGCCAGAAAGTGCGTATCAAGCCGCCTGCGGCCTATCACGTCACCACCCGGCGGCGGCAGCGTTACTTTCCCGAACCTGGCCAGCAACGGCCCGGCGAACAGGATGGAAGCGCGCACCTTCGCGGCGAGCTGCGCCGGCACCTCGGCGGCTTGTACTCCCGAGCCGTCTATCCGCCACGCGCCCGGGCCAATCGCGTCGACCCCGGCGCCAAGCTCCCGGCACACGTCGAGCATGACGAGCACGTCCTCTATTTCTGGAACATTGCGCAGGATAACCGGCTCTTCGGCAAGCAGAGTCGCCGCAATACATGGAAGCGCGGCGTTCTTGTTGCCGCTGGCCTTTATTCGCCCCTTGAGCGGGTGGCCGCCTTCGATTCTATACTGGTGCATGGAGGCATCGTAACCGCGGTAGCGATGATCGTCAACGTCAGGCTATAGAACCCGCATGGCACGATCAATATCAGGATTTGACCATATTGGACTTTCAAGCTACCATTGATGAACTGTAGGCTCAGGATTCAGTGCAGACTATCGTGCTGTCACCTGCCACAGAAGTACAACATCGCCACAGGCGACGCGTTCCAAAGGAGGCTCCATGTCGATACAGAGGAAAAAGCCGGTGCCAAGCGATATAGAGATCGCCCAATCTGCGACCATCAGCCCTATTTCCCGGGTGGCCGGGAACTACGGCATAGATGAACGCTACCTCGACCTATACGGATCCAACAAGGCCAAGGTGCGTCTCGATTTTCTGCGTGACAACGCGGCGGTTCCCAAGCGCGCCAAGTATATCGATGTAACGGCCATCAGCCCGACGCCGCTGGGTGAAGGCAAGACGACCACGACGGTGGGCCTGACGCAGGGACTCGGCCGCCTCGGCAAGAAGGCCATAGCAGCCATTCGGCAACCCTCCATGGGACCGACCTTTGGTATCAAAGGCGGTGCCGCGGGTGGTGGATACAGCCAGATCGTCCCCATGGAGGACTTTAACCTGCATCTTACCGGCGACATCCACGCTGTTTCAGCAGCGCACAACCTCTGCGCAGCCGCGCTCGACGCCAGGATGTACCACGAAGGTCGCTGGTCCGACGCGTTCTTTGAAAAGCAGGGGCTTGCAAAGCTGAATATAGACCCCTACCAGGTCTTGTGGCGCCGCATTCTGGACATGAACGACAGGCCGCTCCGCAACATTCTCGTGGGCGTTGGGGGGCTCGATAACGGGCCGCTGCGACAAACCGGGTTCGACATCTCCGTAGCCAGCGAAGTGATGGCCATTCTGGCGCTCGCCAAAGACCTGCGCGATCTGCGCGAGAGAATGGGACGCATCGTCATAGCCGTTGACAAGGGAGGCAAAGCGGTTACCACCGAAGACCTCGGCGTCGCCGGCGCGATGACGCTGCTGCTCAAGGACGCTATCCAGCCAAACATCCTGCAGACCCTCGAAGAGCAGCTCGCATTCGTGCACGCCGGCCCCTTCGCCAACATTGCCCACGGCAACTCATCCATCGTCGCCGACCTCATCGCGACTAAAATAGGCGACTACGTCGTTACCGAGAGCGGCTTCGGCGCCGACATGGGTTTTGAGAAGTTTGTAGATATCAAGTGCCGCAACAGCGGCATGTTCCCGGACGCCGTGGTTGTCGTTGCCACCGTCAGGGCCCTGAAGATGCACGGTGGAGGCCCGAAGGTAAGCCCCGGCAAACCGCTGGCCAAGTCCTACGTGGAAGAAGACATAGAATTGGTTAAGAAAGGCTTGCCAAACCTCTTGGCGCACCTGGGAATCGTCGGCAAATTCGGCGTACCAGCCGTAGTCGCCATAAACGCCTTCCCAACCGACACCGAAGCGGAGTGGGCTGTTATCAAGGAAGCTGCCATCAAGGCTGGCGCTGTGGATGCGGTTGTCGCGAGAAACTGGGCCGATGGCGGTGATGGCGCCGTAGATTTGGCCGAGGCGGTAATCAAAGCCGCCGACAAGCCGAGCGATGTCAAGCCGTTCTATCCGCTGGACATGCCCATCAAGGAAAAGATAGACCGCCTCGCGCTTGAAGTGTACGGAGCGGGCCGCGTCGACTATTCCCAGGAAGCAGAGAAGGCCATTGAGAAGTACAGCGAACTCGGTTACGACAAGCTGCCTATCTGCATGGCCAAGACGCAGTACTCGCTGTCTGCCGACCCCGCGGTCAAAGGCGCGCCCAAGGGCTTTACGTTCCCGATAAACGACGTGCGGCTGGCCGCTGGAGCCGGCTTTATCTACCCGCTCTCCGGTGAGATAAACACGCTGCCGGGGCTGTCGAGCAAGCCTGGGTACCTTGGTATGGATATCGACCCGGATACTGGCAGAATAACGGGTCTCTCGTAATCAACGCGGCGGGTGGCAGGGATCAAGGCGACCCTGTCCACCCGTTCGCTCAAATGCCTGACAGGCGTATCCTGGAGCTCCAGGGGCCAGGCCCGGAGGCGGTAACGCAGCGCAGTCGATACTCCTGCTCAGCGCTGTGGCTTTCTATGGTATACGCCGGCCGTGGAAGGTTTTTCGCGATGAGCATCCAGGAAGAGGTGGCTCCATCCCGCCTGGCCACTTCGTAGCGCAGAGCCTCGGGAACCGCTTCCCACACGAGTATGACGCCTCGTACGGATCGCCGAGCTCGCACGGCCGTTATAGCCGGCGCAGGGTCTCCGTCTGAATCCCCGCTCGAACCCTCGTCAGAA
>JAFGUM010000340.1 GCA_016938515.1 Spirochaetales bacterium
AAATCGTCACGAGCCCGCCGGAGTCTATCTCCTTGACGAAGATCCTGTCGTAGCGGCCGGAGCTGTCGAAGCGGGAAGTGGGCGAGTAGGTGCTCATGAAGAAGTATATAACGTCGCTCATGTCGTCCTGGGATTCGATAAGCGACCACCGGTAGTAGATCTCGTCTTCGTGGTCTATGAGGACTGCGCGGCGGCGTTCGTCTTTTTCGGTTTCCGGGTCGGTGGCGACGCGGAGTGTGGCGCGGAGGCCGCCGTAGTACGAGCGCGCCAGCAGGTAGAGGTTCAGCTTGCCGTGTTCGTCCTTGTAATACAGCTCCGCGACGCCGCCCATCGCCGGTACCGAGCCGATGATGGCGTACTTGTCCGCTTTGGCGATGGGAGACCAGCGTACGGTATAAAAAGCGTCACCGGCCCGCACGGACTTGCGGATATCGTAGGTCGTCATACCGGATGGTACCACGGCTGGGGTGATTGGCGCCAGCGATCGGGGACAGAGCTGGGGTCTGTACATTTTTTTTATAGAGGTTTACACCTATATGGTCGGGTTATGATGTACATCGAGGAAGCGAACCCAAAGTGCAACACGTTGTAGAGCAAGTTCTTCAAGCTGAGAGCGAAGCAAAAGCCAGGATAGACGCCGCGAAGCAACGGGCCGCCGAAACGCGGGCCGCGGCGGACTCGTCTGTGGCCGAGCTGGTGGCTTCCGTGCGCGAGCGGTCTACGGCTGCCAGCGCGGAGCGTCTTGAGCGCGCCCGCGGCCAGGCTCGCGAGCTTTTGGCACAGGCCCGTGCCGAGGATGAGGCGGCGGGTGCCGCGCTGCTCGAGTCGGCGGCGGCTCGCACCGACGGCATCGTCTCGCGCATCGTCGCGTTGATCCGGGGGCAGCCGGGTTGAGGGACTAACAAGCATGCGCGGCGCGTTGTCGACGTACGGCTTTCTGAGCGCGAAGCTCAAGGCCAGAATCAGTAAAACCCTGCCTCCGGACGCGATGGAACGCCTTATCAGGGCACGGTCGCTGCCGGAGGCGGTTCAGTTTTTAAAGGGTACCGAATACGCGGCCATAGAGGAGGCGTATGCAGCGACGGGAGACCTGCGTTCGGGTGAGGCGCTCCTTCTGGAGCGCGAGCTTGAGCTGTATACCGGGTTGTTCAGGTACCTTGATGAGCCGGTGCTGTCGTTTGTGCGCGCGCTGGCCCTGCGCTTTGAGGTGGACAAGATAAAGAACGCGGTGCGGCTGTGGTTTGACTCGGTTATCCGCGGGCGCAACGTTGACGGTAAGTCCGGCTACCTGCACCGCGCGACCATAGTGCACGCGTTTGACGTAGACGCGGTGATTCTGGCACCGGATGCCGACGCCGTGGTTGCGGCCTTTGGCTCGACACCGTACGCCGCAATAGCCCGGAGCGAAATGCCTCGGGTGGTATCCGGTAGATCAGTCTTTCCGTTCGAGCTGGCGCTCGATCGATATTACTACGCTGAAGCGTTCGCGGCAGCGGCAAAGCTGGGTCGCAAGAACAGGGAGGTCGCGGAACGGGTGCTCGGCGTAGACGTGGATATGCAGAACGTATCCTGGCTCGTGCGATTCAGGGGTTTTTACGGGATGGACGCGGACACGGCGGCTGGCCTGCTTATACCACGAGGTCGCGCTATAGACGCGGCCGCCCTCAAGACGGCGGGGTCGCTGGATCAAGGTAGCCCGGGCTATGCCGGCTCGCTGGGCCTGGAGCTGCTGCGCTCTGCCTACGGCCAGTTTGGCGTACTGCTCGGCAGTGGTAGCGGTGGCGACGCGGTGGCGCGTCTGTCCCTGATGGAAGGCGCGCTCAGGCAGATAGCACGGGCCGAGGCAGGCCGTAGCCTCGCGGGCTACCCCTTCTCGATAGGCGTGGTGCTCGCGTACTTTACGCTGCGAGCCGAAGAGCTGCGCGCCGTAATGACCATTCTGAACGCCAAGGAATACGCTTTGCCAGAGGAAAGGATACGGAGCTCGTTATGATGTTCACTTCGCCCATGCGATTGCTCGCCGCCGTGGCCCTGGATACTGATTCCGATGCCATAGCTACAGAACTGCTCAAACTTGGCGCGCTTGAGCTCGTATCGATCAAGGATCTGTCTGGTGAGTGGACCTCCAAAACGACCAAGGTGGAGCCCCGGGTAAGCCTTGCGCGTCTGGGCGAGCTGCGAAAGCGCGCCGAAGGCTTTATGGGCATGGCCAGGCCACCTATTCCCCGCCCGATAATCAACGGCGACACGCTGGTGGGTCGCGTTGATCTGGACGCGGCCGAAAAACGGCTGGACGCCATGGCCGCCGAGGTAAACGGCCTGCGAGAGCGCCAGAAGAGCCTGCAGGACGAAATACTGAAGCTCGATGAAATACTCAGGCAGATTGAAGCCTTTGGCGACCTTAAAACCGGCGCGGCGGCCGCGTCTTCGTTCTCGTTTCTGTCTATTAGGGCTGGTTTGCTGCAGGCAGACAAGATCGACGACCTTACCCGTGCGCTCGATGGTGTGCCCTCTGTCGTACTGCCGTCTGGTGACGCGTCTGGCGTAGAGAGGGCGGTCGTGCTCGTGTCACTCAAGCGGGACGCCGTGCGTATTGATCCTGTTCTGGACAGAGTGGGCTGGCAGGACGCGCGCCTGCCCGAGTCCTCTGGAGAGAGCAAGGACGAGGCGCTGCGGACGCTCAACGCCAAGATAGATACGCTCCGGTCCCGGCAAAATGCCTGCGCAGCCGAGCTTGCAGACTATTTTTCAGATAACGGCGCGGGGCTCGGGGAGCTGTGGGCAACGCTGCGCGCCGAGGAACTCGTAGCCAGGGTGCGATCGTCTTTCTCGAGGACAGACAGGACGGTGCTGTTCTCTGGCTGGATACCGGCAGAACGCGTAGCCGCGGTGGAAACCGGCATCAGAAGCGCCGCGTCGGGGGGGTGCAGCATCGAATGGCTGGGTCCGGGGCAGGGAGACGCGGCGAGCATCCAGGCTCCCGTCGAGATGCGCAACCCGGCCGTGCTGAAGCCCTTCGAGGGCCTCGTGCGCAACTATGCTACGCCGGCGTACGGCAGCGTCGACCCGACGCCCTTCGTGGCCGTAGCCTACCTGGCCATGTTTGGCCTGATGTTCGGTGACGCCGGCCACGGGCTGGTCGTGGCGCTCGTCGGGGTGATCGGGACGCTGCTGGCCAGAAAGCGCGGGACCGCAGACGGTCTGTACCGCCTGATGATCTACTGCGGAGCGGCGGCCATCGTTGCCGGCGTTATGTTTGGCTCGTATTTTGGCCTGCCCCTGCTGCCGCCGCTGTGGTTCGACTACCACGGCATCGTCAGCGGGCACGGTGGCAGCGGCGCTTTCAAGTCGGTGTACGACATTCTGGGCTTGACCATACGCTTTGGCATGGTGGTGCTTGGCGTGGGCTTGCTCATCAACTGGGTAAACCTCTGGAGGAAGCGCGACTGGTTTACGCTCATTCTGGACAAGGCTGGCCTGGTAGGCGGCTGGATTTACGGTGCGGGAGCCTGGGTTGCGTTCTACTACGTTGGCCACGACTATCGTGAGTTGCCGTCCGGTTCGCTGCTCGCCGTTGTGCTCGGCCTGCCTACGCTGCTGCTGGCCTTCAAGGCGCCGCTGGAATTCATACGACACAACAAGGGCTCGGGCAAGCGATTCAAACCCGGCCTTCTCGTCGATTTTTTCATGGAATGGATAGTGGAAATTCTGGAAATATATTCAGGGTACCTGGCCAACACGCTGTCGTTTATGCGCGTCGCCGGCCTGGGTATAGCGCACGTGAGTCTGATGACGGCGTTCTTCCAGATAGCGAGGATGATTACCCCTACGGGGCCGCTATCGCTACCCGCGGTGCTGGTGCTCATACTGGGCAATGTCCTCGTCATAGCGCTGGAAGGCCTGTCCGCGGGCATACAGTCGCTCCGTCTCAACTATTACGAGTTTTTCTCCAAGTATTTCAATGGCACCGGCAGGGCATACCGGCCGGTTTCCTTTAACGGCACAGAATGATTCAAGGAGTACACGAATGGTAGAAGCCAGGAAAGTGTTCGCGGGCAGGGTGCAGACGAGCCTCGTCGTCGTGGTGGCGCTGATGGCAATTTTTGGGGCCGTCGCCACGGTAGGCGCCCAGGCCCAGGAGCCCGCTCACGGCGCGACGGTGATCTCGGCCGAGCAGGCCAAGGTGCAGCAGTTCGGGCTTATGGCCGCGGCCATAGCCTTTGGCCTCGGTGCCATCGGCGCCGGCATCGCTATCGCCAACGTCGGTGCCGCCGCGATGGGCGCCATCGGTGAAAAGCCTGAAATAGCCAGCCAGGCGCTTATTTTCATCGCGCTTGCCGAGGGTCTCGTCGTCTTTGGCTTTATCACGGCGCTGATGATCCTGGGCAAGATATAGCGGGTTGGATGAAGTACTACGTCATCGGCGACGAGGACACCGTACTCGGCTTCGGCATGGTCGGAGTCGATGGTGCCGTCGTCGGCAACGCCGCGGAAGCGGAAGCCGCGTTCGACACGGCTACCTCCGATCCCGAGGTGGGCATACTCGTCGTAACAGAACGCGCGGCGGAGTTCGTGCGGCCGCGCGTAGACAGGCTGCTGTTCTCTGATGGGTTTCCGCTGATCGTGGAGATTCCTGACAGGCGCGGCCGTATGGCGGGGCGGCCGACGATTCGCGAGATGGTAAACACCGCCATAGGCATAAAACTGGGTTGAGGCTCGTGCCTCACCGCAAGGACAGCGCATGAAAGAAAGCTTGATGGAGCCCGATGATTCAGCTCTGCGCATCGTAGCCGGTATTCTGGCCGATGCTGACGCCGAGGTTGCGCGCATAGTAGCCGAGGCTGGGGCGTACGCCGCGTCGGTAACAGCGCGGGCCGGGGAACAGGGCAAGACGCTGGAGCGCGAAGCGTCCGCGAGGGCCGAGGCCGCCGCCGCTTCAATCATCGCCGACGCCGAGGCCAAAGCGGTGATAGAACGACGCAAAAGTGCTCTGGCGCTGCAGGAGCGTATGGCGCGCGACATGGTTGCCCGCGCCGCCAGGGACGTGGCCGCGATGATCGGGCAGCCAGGGTACCGGGATGTGCTCAAGGGCTGGCTTGTCGAGGGAGCTGTCGGGCTGTCAGCCGACGAAGCGACGGTACGCGCGTCCAAAGACGAGCTGCCGATGCTGGACCGGGCTCTGCTCGACGAGGTGGAAGCCGCGGTTCTGGCCGCCACGGGCAAGGCCACGAAGCTGCGTGTGCTGGCGGGAGACCCGTTGACGGGGCAGGGCGTGTACCTTGAAGCCGCTGACGGCAGGCTCGCGTACGACAACCGCGTGGCTACGCGTTTTGAGCGCCAGCGTTCCGCCATCAGGAAGCTCATTTACCAGGCGCTCTCCGATTCGAGGACAGCATGAACGAACGGATACTGGGGCGGGTCAAGCGGGTAAACGGCCCGGTTATAGAAGCCAAGGGCATCACCGACGCGCGCATGCTCGAACTCGTGATGGTAGGCGAATCCAGGCTTATCGGGGAAGTAATAAAGCTGTCGGGCCAGGGCGCGGTGATACAGGTATACGAGGATACGACGGGCCTCGCGCCCAACGATCCCGTGTACGGCACGGGTATGCCGCTGTCGCTGGAGCTGGGTCCGGGGCTGTTGGGCACGATCTACGACGGCATACAGCGACCGCTGACACGGCTTTTGGAGCTGTCCGGCCGCTTCATAGAGCGAGGCATCAGCGCGGAGTCGCTCGATCGGGAAAAATTGTGGGATTTCGAGCCGGTGCTGCGCGAGGGTGACGAGGTGGCCGGCGGCGAGGTGCTGGGCCGCGTGCCCGAGACCTCCAGGATCGAGCACCGCGTCTGCGTGCCGCCCGACGTGGCTGGCCGTATCGTGTCAATCGCGCCGCCGGGAAGCTACCGGGTGGACGAGGAGATTGCCGTCGTAGAGACGGTTACCGGGCAGCGCAGCCTGTCTATGATGCAGCGCTGGCCGATACGCTCGCCGAGGCCCGTGCGCAATCGCCGTCCGCTGGACGTTCCGCTTATTACCGGGCAGCGAGTCATAGACACGCTGTTCCCGCTGGCCAAGGGTGGCACCGTGGCCATACCCGGCGGCTTTGGCACGGGCAAGACGATGACGCAGCACGCGATAGCCAAGTGGTGCGACGCCGACATCATCGTGTA
>JAFGUM010000341.1 GCA_016938515.1 Spirochaetales bacterium
ACTGCGCTACTGGAAAAGAACATCGATCACGATATAGTCGCAACCGCCAATAATTTTGATACGAGCGTGGCGGGCAGGTCTGTTGGAGCCATGCCGCTGTTCGATACGGGAAGCGGCACCTACCTTCTATTTGCCATAACCGACGCGTACGGCCTGTGGTCCAACGAGTATAATGCGTCATCGTGGGAACAATGGCGACGAGAATGATGCGCAGAGCCGCATGAGCGACGATCTGTTCGCGAAAGCGGCCCCCAAGGAAGCCACGGGGCCGCTGGCGGACAGAATGCGGCCCCGTACTCTCGACGAGTTTATAGGCCAGGATCACATAGTCGGCGCTGGCCGATTACTCAGGCGCGCCATACAGCGGGATCGCCTTTCATCGATTATCCTCTCAGGGCCACCTGGCACCGGCAAGACGACGCTCGCCAGAGTCATAGCCAATACGACCAAATCGCGCTTCCTTTCCATAAACGCGGTATTGTCCGGCGTGCAGGCCATCAGGGATGCCGTAGAATCAGCCAAGACAGAACGAGACCTCTACGACCGTCGCACCATACTCTTCGTAGACGAAGTGCACCGCTGGAACAAGGCTCAGCAGGATGCCCTGCTCCCGTACGTTGAAAACGGCACAATTATTCTTATAGGTGCTACCACAGAGAATCCGTTTTTCGAAGTAAACAAGGCTCTCGTTTCACGCTCCAGGGTTTTCCAGCTGCATCCATTGCGGGAAGCCGACCTGATGGCCGCCGCCCAGGCAGCCGTTGCCGATACGAGCAGAGGCTACGGTCTCTGGCGCGTCGAATTTGAACCCGGCGCGCTCGAGCACCTCGTAAGCGTGTCTGACGGTGACGCCAGGAGCCTCCTCAACGCGCTCGAGCTGGCCGTCGAGACGAGCGCCGAGCCATGGCCACCGGCGATTGGCTCCCAGGTTCTCGTCAGCATGGAAGCCGCAGAAGAAAGCATACAGCGGCGCGCCGTGCTGTACGACAGGGACGGCGACTATCACTACGACGCGGCGAGCGCCCTCATCAAGAGCGTGCGGGGTTCTGATCCTGACGCTGCGCTGTACTGGCTTGCGCGCATGGTCTACGCGGGAGAGGATCCCCGGTTCCTGTTCAGGCGCCTCCTTATATCGGCAGCCGAGGACGTTGGCCTGGCCGATCCCATGGCCGTTGGCGTGGTTCAGGCCTGCGCAGCCGCTTTTGACCGCATCGGACTTCCAGAAGGACAGTATCACCTCGCAGAAGCGGCGCTATACCTTGCTACCGCGCCCAAGAGCAACTCAGCTATAGCGTATTTCGACGCGCTATCTGCCGTAGAAGCGGAGCGCGCGGAGGTACCAAATCACCTCAAAGACGCGAGCCGCGACGCTGAAGGCCTAGGCCATGGCGCCGGCTACCTCTACCCCCACGCGTTTCGAGAACACTGGCAAGCCCAGATGTACCTCCCGCAATCGCTGGCTGGTGTGGTATTCTACCAGCCAGGCACACTGGGTTACGAGGCTCGTGTTCGCGACGACGTGCAGCGCAGGCGCGACGCGGTACTCGCCGCGTGGCTAGCCGGTGACCTCGCTGCCGATGGAACCGCTGGCTCCTCCTGGACTGCCAGGGCAGAAGCCGGCGCTGCGACGGCGCTGGCTGGTCTGCGCGACGCCATCTTCAAAGCCGCCTTCCCAAAGCGCCACGCCAACGTGCTCGTGTTGTCGGCCGACGATGGCCTCATGCTGCGAGAAGCGGTGCGTACCTGCCCTGAAGGGTCTGTATGCGGCCTTTGCGATGGCAAAAATGCACTGGAAACGCTTTCCTACGCATTCAGTGACGTAGAAGACATCTACAAGCCCACCATAGCGCTGTGCGAAGAACCTGATCGAGTAGCTGAAATCGCAGAG
>JAFGUM010000342.1 GCA_016938515.1 Spirochaetales bacterium
CACGGAGATAGTAAAAGATTGACAAAGAGGATAAGAGAATAAGAGGGAAGAAAGAGTAGACAATTCAGCCACGGAGACACGGAGACACGGAGTGAATTGACAGGGAATTCCAGCAGCGAGGGAATATGGCGATGAGAGGCAGGAAAATACTATGATTACTGGCGACGATAACCTCACCGATAAAATCATTGCCTGCGCGATCGCCGTTCACCGTGAACTTGGCCCCGGTCTGCTGGAGTCGATTTATGAGGAGGCTCTTGGCATAGAATTGGCGCACGCCGGTCTGTCGTTCAACCGCCAGGTTGAATTACCTGTAGTGTACAAAGGACTATCCCTTTCTGGATCATTCAGGGTTGATATGGTAGTAGAGAATAGCGTCGTGCTGGAGTTGAAATGCGTAGATGCTATAGCGCCAGTACACCAAGCCCAGATTTTGTCGTATATGCGTCTAGGGGGATGGAAAATTGGCTTGTTGCTGAACTTCAAATCTGCCATTTTAAAAGATGGCATCCGCAGGGTGGTACTGTGATCCGTGCCCAAGATTCTTTGATTCAAGTATCCAATTTGTTACCTCTTGTTTTCTTTCTTTCACTTTTCTCCGTGCCTCCGTGTCTCCGTGGCCAGTCTGTCTACTCCCGCATCGCGGAGCAGTGTCATGCTTGATACGGCTATCGACTTTATAGGGAGGGTGACCTTCGTGACGGGCCCCGAGAAACACTGCGGGAAGACGACCTTCATGAACCGCGCCGCAAGCCTCGTACGGCAGCGGGTTGATGGGGCGCCGCGGCTCGCCTTGCTGACGGTGGGCTACGACGGCGAGGCGCGCGACCTGCTGTCCGGGGCGCGCAAACCGGCGGTGCCGATAGCCGTTGGCGATGTATTTGTTACGACGGAGCGATACGCCAGGCCGTGCTCGCCAGAAATACTCGAGGCGTTGCCGGGATCAACGGCGCTGGGGCCGCTGTGCGTCGCGAGGGCGAGGCGGGCGGGTACCGTTGCCCTCGTGGGGCCGGAGGGCAACGCTGCGGTGGCGCGGGCGATCCGGCTTATCGTTGAAGGCGGCCTGGCCGACACGGTATTCGTAGACGGCGCAATAAACAGGGTAACGCAGGCAGCTTCGCTGCCTGGAGCGCAGTTTGTGTACACGGTGCGCGTCGACAGGGCCAGTCTTGGGGCGGCCGTCGCGAAGGTGCGCCGCATGGCTACGCTCGCGCGTCTGCCACTTTTCGAGGCGGTAGCCGCTGCGGAAGAAAACTACGCGAGCGTCGAAGGCGCGCTTACGGCGGACACGGCTGCCAGGCTGCCGGAATCTGCCCGTCGCGTACTGGTAGAGGATTTTACGAAGGTATTTCTAGGCGATTCAGAACTAGGCTCATTTCTACGCGGTAGAACGCTGTACGTGCGAAGGAGCGTAGCGTTCGGTGGTTTCGTCGTGGTGTGCCGCGGCGTAACCAACGATGACTTTGCGTTGGCGCTCGACGACGCGGATATCGCGGCACTCATCGCGTTCAATCCGTATGAAGTAACGGAGCGGGGGGTAGCGTGAGCGGCACGGTAACGATGGAAGCATGGAGCTTCGCGCGGATGGACGAGTTCCTTGATCGTCTGCGCCCTCTTACGCCATGGGGAAAGGACGAGCAGGGCAAGCGCCAGATGCTCGCTTCGCGCGCCGTCCTTGAAGAGCGCTACGACGATATTGATCAGGCGGCGAGTGCTCTGCGACACGACGACCAGCCCGATGTCGACCTCGTCTCGTATCACCTCAAGCGCATGCCGCGCCTGCCCCTGGAACCCCGGGATAGATACGAGCTGCTGGAGCTGTTCCAGATAAAAAAGTTTCTGGCAAACTACCGGGGCGTCGTATCGGCGCTGGACGAGCGTACTCGTCGTCGCTTTGAGCTGCAACCCCTGGATCAGGGTAGCGCTGCGCACGCGCTCGCGGCTGAACTCGATCGCGGAGGATCTGATCCGGAGACCTTCTACATCGCCGATTCATACGACGACGCGCTGCCGGCGGCCAGGGCTGGCATCGCCGCGGCCGACGCCGTCATCTCGCGCGAACGCGTGCGCGCAGAGTCGGAAGCCCGGCTCGCGTACGGCGTGAGCTTCGATGACCGCGAGTTTGTGGTAGCCCCAAAGCAGGTTGCCCGCGCGATGGCGGAGTCAGGAGGGCGCTTCTCCTTGGAGCCCTTCGACGACTCGAGGTACGTAGTCAGGCTACTGCCGTCGCCGGCGGCGGTGGAGGCGATGGCAGAGCGGGAGCGCTTCGCGGACGACGAGCGGCAAGCGGAGAGCCGCGTCATCGGCCGGCTGTCGGCATTGGCCCGCGACGCCATGCCCCGGCTCGCGGTGGCGGTTGGCTCGCTGGCCCGCTTTGACCGCGCCCGGGCAGGAGCCGTGCTGGCGCTCGAGCTTGGCATGACCAGGCCGGTACTCGATGCCCCGGCGACCGTGCTGTCGGTAGCCCGCTTTGTTCCGGTAGCCGACGAGTGCGCGGCGATGGGCCTTGAATATACGCCGTTGTCGGTGCGCTTCAACAGCGACGCCGTCGTGCTGTTCGGATCCAACATGGGCGGCAAGACGGTCGTGTTGCAGACTCTCGTGTTCTTCCAGCTGCTGGCGCAATATGGG
>JAFGUM010000343.1 GCA_016938515.1 Spirochaetales bacterium
CCAGTTCATCATCATCCTTGACATGGACAAGGCGTTCAGCGAGGAGGAGACGCGCCGTCTCGAAGGGTTGGCCGCACCGCCGGAGGCTGCCGCCGGGGCCTGACCTTCCTGGTAGTTATTGCGCCGCGCCACACCGATGGCGCGGCGTCTTTTTATTCAGGCTGAACCGGCTCTGCGGCGGGTAGCGTGCGCCTGGGTTTCCCGAGGCCGTACGTCAGGCTGCCGTTTGGGCACGCGGTGACGCAGGCCATGCACCTGGAGCACGCAAAGGCATCACCGGGTCGCTCCTTGTTTCTTTTGAACAAGCTGAAGCGCGCCGGCTCAAGCGTAGAAAGATAGCATGCCTTGTCGCACAAGCCGCACGTCAAACACGTAGATTCGTCGACACGCAGCTTGAACGCGGACACCTTGTTGAGGGCTCCCGAGATCCACGCTATCGGACAGCCTATCTTGTGGTACTGGTACATGCCCTGAAACGCGCTGTCTGGGCCTCCGAGCCCGGTAATAATCTCCATTATAAAACCGATGGGGCAGGCCCAGCGGCAGAACACCTTACCGAAGACTATTCCTGTTACCGCTCCGACCCCGACCACCAGCCACAGGTTGATGCCGAAGTACGAGGCGCCGGCGAAAACGCCCAGGCCTATGAGTCCCTGTATCCACCTGCGCTTCTTGAATAAAAATGATCGTGCGGAATTCATTGTGTGTCCCATGGAAATCTCCCCGCGCCATCGGGCATACTATCTACAGTCCATAGCTATGCCGTGTATAGTACTCTGAGTCATTCAATATATAGTATATTAGAAAAAGAGTATATAAGTCTGATTGAGCGGATTATTCTCCTGAAAGGTGGCAGACGGTGGCAGATTTATCGCACAGCGAGCGGCACGCGAGGCTCTTTGAGAGGATATCCATCCCATACGCGTGGTTTTTCGCCGGGCAGACGCGCTCGTACGCCGACTGTTTTGCGCTTGGGCGATCCGCGTTGCCCACGCCCCAGGGGAAAAAGGCTCTGGACATAGGCTGTGGCACGGGTGCGTTTACCACCGCCCTGCGAGCGGAAGGCTGGGAGGTTGAAGGCGTTGACGTCGCGCAGGGGATGATAGCCCAGGCGAAGCGGCGGGGCGTGCCATGTTCTGTAGGGAACATCCTGGGGGGGCTTGAGCACGCTGATGCTTCGTTCGACCTCGTCAGCGCGGCGTACGTAGCGCATGGACTCAGGCGTACTGACAGGCTGTCGCTGTTCCGCGAGGCCAGGCGCCTGTCGCGGGGCGTCGTGCTGTTTCACGACTACACGCCAGACAGGCGCCTGCTCACGAGCATCATCGAGTATGCAGAAGGCGGTGACTACTTCAACTTTATTAAAACCGGCGAAGAAGAGATGCGATCTGCATTCTCGAGCGTCCGCGTCATACGCGTTGGCGCCCAGGCGGCTTGGTACGTCTGCCAGCCGTAAATCACGCTCCCGCCCCACGAATCTGGCGTTGGGTTGCTGGAACCGCGTGCAGGCTGTCTACGACGACGCTGATGGCGCCTTGGTCGTTGGACACCGTACCCCGTACTATCAG
>JAFGUM010000344.1 GCA_016938515.1 Spirochaetales bacterium
CGAGAGTATTTAGAGAGCTTTGCTGAAAATTTTGGTATTGCGGTGTAAGTGGCAGCGTAGTATCGCTTATGATTTGATGTTCCAAAGAATGGAGTAAACATTTCTACGGCAGGGAAAAGCGCTGACGAAGCTGCTGCAATCCGGGAGTATGCTCGCCAGAGTAACGAATGGTTATCTACTAACGGTCCCCAAACTATTCAATCGACTGCGGGTCAGTTAAGGCGCGATGCTCGCGCACACATCGGGGTCAGGTCTTGCAATCAAGCATAAGTCGCCTAAGCTTGTCGTATGTCCAGACCCCTACGCATCGAGCTGGCCGGTGGGCTCTACCATGTGACCTCGCGTGGTGACCGTCGCGAGGAGATCTACCGCGATGACGAGGACCGTGAGGCCTGGCTAGAGCAGTTGGGCGCGGTTTGCGAGCGTTTCAATTGGCGCGTGCATGCCTATTGCGAGATGACCAATCACTACCATTTCGTGGTGGAAACGCCGCAGGCGAACCTGTCCAAGGGGATGCGCCAGCTCAATGGGGTGTACACACAATACTTCAACCGGCGTCATGGGCTGGTCGGGCATCTGTTTCAAGGGCGCTTTAAGGCAATTCTCGTCGAACGCGACGCCTACCTGTTGGAGTTGTCGCGCTATGTCGTGCTCAATCCCGTACGTGCGGGCATGGTAGCCGAACCAGGCGCTTGGCCCTGGAGCAGCTATGGCGCGATGGTCGGTCTGGCCGCGAGCCGGCCGTGGCTCGAGACGGATTGGCTTCTAGCCCAGTTTGGTTCGAACCGAAGCCGAGCGCGGCAAGGCTATGCGGCCTTTGTAGGCGAGGGTAACCGGAGCGCGCTCTGGGATGGTCTTCGCCATCAAGTGTTTCTCGGCAGCGAGCCGTTTGTGCAACAACACGTTTCGACAATCGCTTCGTCAATGCGGCTGCGAGAAGTCCCTCGGGCGCAGCGGCGTCCACTTGCGAAAGCCATTGCCGAGTACGAACACCGATATGCCGACCGGCGCGAGGCGATGGCGAGGGCATTTCTGAGCGGCGCATATACGATGCAGGAGATTGGCGAGCATTTTGGCGTGCACTACTCGACGGTCAGCCGTGCAGTCCGCTGGTTTGAGTCGCATTAGACTGTAGAG
>JAFGUM010000345.1 GCA_016938515.1 Spirochaetales bacterium
CCCATGGCTTTCTTGGCCGCGGAGAGGGTGGCGCGGGCTTCTTCGCGCATGCGCATCGTGCCGTCGTAGACGACCTCGTCGGCGAGGCCGCTCGTCGACTCGTACTGTGCGCGTCGTTCGCGTATCGGGTCGAGGAAGGCGTTGAGCGCCTTGGCCAGTTTCTGCTTTACTTCGACGTCGCCCACCTTGCCCGCGCGGTAGCGGCTTTTAAGGTCTTCGACTTCGGCCTTGTCCGGGTTGAAGGCGTCGTGGTACTGGAACACGGGGTTGCCCTCGACGGTGCCCGGGACGTCGGCGGTAATCCTGTTCGGGTCTGTGTACATCGACATGACGCGCTTTTCGACGGTCTTCGCGTCATCGGAAAGGAAGATCGCGTTGCCCAGGCTTTTGGACATCTTCGCGTTGCCGTCGGTGCCGACGAGGGAGCCGTACTCGGACACGAGCACGTCGGGAATGGGGAAGGTGTCGCCGTACAGGTAGTTGAAGCGGCGGGCTATCTCGCGCGTCACTTCGACGTGCGCGACGTTGTCCTTGCCGACCGGGACGAGGTGGGCGCGCGGCAGTAGGATGTCGGCGGCTTGCAGTACCGGGTACCCCAGGAGGCCGAACGGCATCTCTTCGATGCCGGCGCCCTGCGCCATCTCCTTGAGGCTGGGCACGCGCGACAGGCGCGGCACGGTAATGAGGTTCTGGAAGAACAGCGACAGTTCTATAACCTCGGGTACCGCCGACTGCAGGTAGATGACGGATCGCGCCGGGTCGATGCCGCAGGCCAGGTAGTCGAGCGCGGCCGAGCGCACGTTGTCCGCCAGGGCCTCGATATTGTCTTTTTCTGGCTTGGTCGTCAGCGTGTGCAGGTCGGCTATTATAAAGAAGCACTCGTACTCGTCCTGCAGGCGAACGCGGTTGGCGAGGCTGCCGACGTAGTGGCCAAGGTGCAGTTTTCCGGTAGGGCGGTCGCCCGTCAGTATTCGTTTGCGTTCCATAAAAGTGTCTCCGATACGAATAATACTAGCTCACATGGCTGCCCGGGGGCTAGAGGGTCAGATCCGCCATCAAGCCCACGGTTATGCCGGTTACAACGCCCGATCCGGGCCCCCAGGCGATCGAGCGCTCAAGGTCTATGCCGAAGCCAAGTGTTTTATCAGGTTTGTACCGTATGCCGCCGCGCACCGCGGTTCCAAGGTATGGGGCCAGGGTTTCTTCTATAATCTCGGATGTTCCGTACGCGTCGAGCGTGCCGGAAAATTTACCGACCCCGACCATCGCGGCGGCTCCAGCGGATACATCCAGATTATAGAACGCGACGGTAAATCCGGCAAAGGCCGAGGCGTCGGCTTTCCAGTACGAAACTACGGCTTCGCCTACATCCAGGGCTCCTTCCCAGTCCGCGCCGCCCGCTTTTGCCGCGATCAGCATGGTAAACAGTATTGGGCCAGCGACGCGCTCGCTGTACGCGCCTGATACTCGAACAAGCGGAACCATGCCGCCCAGGGGCCACACAACGGTTGGCGTGTCGATACTAGACAGGTCTATTCCCGTGGATAGCGTCCACGGCTGCCTGGCCGCAGGATCCCAGGAGCTTGAACCAAAGCGCTCCGCTTGTATTGCGGCTTCTACATCTCTGCGCTGCATGGATTCTATCTTCCTGCGTTCTGCGGCAAATCTGGCCGGATCCATTCCTGTGCTCGATGCGTCCCGTAGTAGCCTTTCTGCCATCGAGTAATCTCCATCTGCCGCTGCGACTCTCGCCGACGAGTACAGATGGTTGGCCCGCGTTTCTCTGGCTGTATCGAGTGATGTTTTTATTTTCCTGTCTATCGAGCGTTCGCCGGCTACCTCAATGTAGTCGCGTAGGAGATTCAAAGCCGAGTCTGGGTCTCCACGTTTGACGAGCTCATTCGCTCGCTCCGCGATTGCCGCGCGCCTGGACTTGTCCTCAGAGGCAAAATAGCTCATGACGGAATCCCGCATAAACGCCAGGTACTGTTCGCGCTGTCGAGCCCATGTCGGGCCATCGGGTACGAGGAACAAGGCATCGGTGCCGGCTTCCCTCGCGGCTACCATGAACCCGTCACGGGCTTCCTGATCTTTGGCCGACCGTGCCGCCCGGGCTACCAGCGTGCGCGCGTCGCGGTACGAACGCGCGGCGAGGCTCGCGTCAAGCTCAAGACCCAGAGCCTTCAGGGCCGCCGTAGACGCTTCCGGGTCGCGAGCGGATCGTGTGCGCGCGGCATCAAGCTTGATGGAGGCTTCGTCGAGGCGGTCCAGAGCGATGAGACGCTGTATGTTCTCTATTGTAGCTCCAGCGGTCATGGCGACTACTTCGTTGGCTATCCCTTCGGCGAACAGCCGGGCGTTGCGGTGTATGCTCGCAACTGGGCTGGTTTCCTGGTGAACAAAAATAACGCGTGCCGTCGCCGCGTCGATAAGCCTCGCCGATAGCACGATGGTATCTTCCTGCGCGCTCATGGCTCCGCTCAGCGCGTAGGCTGCGTCCAGCCGTTCGGCTAGCAGTCTTGAAGCTTCGACTACGCCGGCTTGTCCGTCCATAAAGCCGCTTTCGTCCAGTATCGCCCGGCTTGCCTGGTCTTCAATCAGCGCAAACTCGTTCGTCTCAGCCAGCGTCGAGCGGACCATCTCGCTTATGGCGGCGGCATCCGCTTCGCTGACGCCGGCTTGCGCTTCGAAAGGCAGTACGACGACTCGAAGAGCAGACTCCTGCGCACCGGCGCTGGAAACAGGATGAAGCAACGCAAGGGCGAGCGCGAATACGCCCGCGCCGGAGCGGCAGCGGATCATGGCTTGAATGGAAGCGCGATGCCCACGCTCAGCGCTGTTTCGTGCGCGTCGACCAGGGATTCTGCCGGCCCGACGAGTACCGGCCAGGTGCTGCGTCCTGTCAGGAACAACTGTGTGGAAGGCACTGGTGTCCACGCGATGCCGTAGCGCACGCCACCGGAGAGCCGCCACCAGGCGTCTGTCCTGGTCCGCTCGACA
>JAFGUM010000346.1 GCA_016938515.1 Spirochaetales bacterium
GCGGACCCCAGGTTGAGCGACTCGAACCGTGGAACGGTAACACCAGCCAGATCGGCAAATATGCCGGGCAGTGGCAAAGCGACCGACTGATTCCGCGCGTCCCTTGCTCCAGAGCGATATCCGAGAACGAGCGAGCCGCCCCGCTGTACCCAGGCCCTTAGTCGATCAACCAGCGCGGGATCGGCCATCTGGTACAACGGCAGTGATACAATCCGGTAGCGGTCGGGATCCAGCGTACCCGTGGACAACACGTCTACCCCGACCCCCAGCGTAGCGAATGGCGCGACCCACGACGCCATCTCCCGGTCGTAACCCGCCTGAACGGTCGGCGATACCCTGAAATACAGGCCTTTGGACAGATACTGTTCTCGAAGCACGCGCGCGTCGTCTTTGGAGTACGCGACGCACACCGGACTAGGCACCGGAATTGAGGCTACATCGGAAAGCTCTTCTTTGGCGCGTCGCATGGTAGATCTGATGACGCGCAAGCGCTCGGTATCCTGGTCATCTGCGTCTACGAGGCCGTAGCACAGCTGCTCCTGACCAAACGGCGCCGTACGCCACCTGAAGAACACGATCCGATTGGCTCCTCTGGCCACGGCTTGCACGGCCCACAGCGCTACCTGCGGCTCCGGCGGCAGGTGACCAAGGCAGGTGTGCCCCTGAAAACCCGACATCTCCTCCATGACAGTAAAAGCCGTCCCGCCGCGTAAGCCACGAACGTAGGACTGGGCGGTGGCGTTGAATTGCCACGGCAGGGGCTCATCCTGGTCTCCCCAGACGGGATAGTTGTCCCACGAGGCAAAATTCATGCCATCGGTGAGCGCTTCCATGTCTATGGCGTTTGAAAGCGGAGGAGGATACAGATTCGTCGTAATCCACTGGTCGGCAGACAGAGACTCCCTGAGTATAGCGCTCTGGGAACGGGCAAAGCCAACAGCGGAATCTGAACAAAAGCGGTCGTAGTCAAGGACAAGCGCCGGATTGAGCGCGGTTGATGGCTGAACAGCCGCAACCGGCACGTCCTTGAAACTGGCGTAGGTCGTGTTCCAGAATACGGCGCCCCACGCTTCATTGAGCGCAGCGATGCTGCCATAGCGGGTCTCAAGCCAGCGTGGCCACGCCGCGCTGCAATGCCGGCACACGCAGCGGTCCGAGCCTTCGTGCCCTATTTCGTTGTCAACCTGAAAGCCGATGACGCGCTTGTCACCACCATAGTGCTGGGCAAGCGCGCGAACAAGCCGCATAGCCGCCTGGGCGTAGTCCGGAGCGTTATAGCACGCGTTTCGCCTGGAGCCAAAGCCATGCACGCCTCCAGCGGCGGACACGCGAAATATGGCTGCATCGGCCAGCCAGTGCGGAGGAGTCGCCGTCGGTGTTCCGACAATCGTAGACAAGCCGGCTGCTGCGAGGGTTTCTATGGCTCTGTCAAAGAGCGAAAAATCGAAACACCCCGGCTCGGGTTCAACGATAGTCCACGCGAACTCCATGATGCGGACGCACTGAAACCCATTTTCGGCCATCCGTTCGGCATCGCGCTGCCATCGGGACTCATCCCACTGCTCGGGGTACCAGTCAACGCCAAATTCGAGGATGCTCTTCATGATACGCTCCCGCAGGCACGCCTATTTTTCCAGATTTTTGGGCAGGATGGCTTTTCTCAGGCATGTTTCCAGATAAAACCTCGACGCCCCGTCTTCCGGTACATTTTCCAGAGCTCGTTTAAAGTAGAACACCCCTTGGGAGTAATCTTTTTGGTAGTACGCCATCATTCCCTGCTCAAAGAACGTGTTTGACTTCATCTTGCGCTCGAACAGAGCTTCCGGAAGACCGTCAAAAATCTCGAACACCGACACTGGAGCGTCTTTGCCCTTTACCCGCACCTTGCCGATAAACCGGTATTTGTACTTGCCCGGGTCGTCAAGCTGCATAAACGTACGCTCGCTTATGACGAGGGGGATATTGAAGGCCTTGGCTATACTCTGAAGCCGGGACGACAGGTTTACCGCATCTGAGATGACCGTACCCTCCATCCTGTCCGACACGCCGACAACACCGAGCATGAGCGGTCCGGTATGGATGCCGATGCCCATGGAAATGGGCCGGTAGTTCATTTTAGCCCGATGGCCGTTGTA
>JAFGUM010000347.1 GCA_016938515.1 Spirochaetales bacterium
AGAAGGCGTACAGAAGGCGTTCGACGCCGGCGCGGGCGCCGTCGTGCTCAAGAGCCTGTTTGAAGAGCAGCTGCGCGCCGAGCTGGCATCTGTAGCCGGTGCCACAGAAGCCCACCCCGAGGCCGAAGCCTTCCTGTCCGGCATGGGCCTGAACGAAGGCACCGAAGAATACCTCGACCTGATACACGACGCAAAAGCCGGCGCGACCGGCTCCGTAATCGCCAGCGTCAACTGCTCGGGCGACTCGGAATGGGCGGCATTCGCGTCGCGCATCCAATCCGCCGGAGCCGACGCCGTCGAACTGAACCTGGGCCTTGTTCCATCTGATCCCGCGATGACGGCTGCAGCCATAGAGGATCGCCTCGTAGCGCTCGTCGAATCCGTGGCAAAAGTCGTCAAGGTGCCCATAGCCGCCAAGCTTGGTTCTTCGTACACGAACATCGGCAACCTCGGCTCGAGGCTGGCCAAAGCCGGCGCGCGGGCGCTGACGCTGTTCAACCGTTTTTACCGCATGGACGTCGATCTGGACGCGATGAGCCTGACAGCCGGTCCTACGCGGGGCAGCCCTGAGGCCTACCACGAAAGCCTCCGCTGGATAGCCATGCTCGAAGGTCGCGTAGGCGCCGAGTTGTGCGCTTCTGGCGGCGTCTACGACGCGGCAACGGCTCTGCGCTTGATTGCGGTTGGCGCCAACGCCGTGCAGATGTGCTCAGCGGTATACGCCAAGGGCTACAGTACGATTGCCACCGTAGTGCAGGAGATGGAATCCTGGATGGACGCGCGGAGCATCGCAAAACTGGCGGACATGCGCGGCAGACTGGCCCGTCGCAACTCCGACGCTCCCGAGCTGTACGGCAGGCTCCACTACGTAAAGGCGCTCACGGGACAGTCCTGAACCCGCCTCGCTACCGGCTCGCCTGAAACCGCAGGAATATCCTGTCAACGAGGGTTCCGGGCCGGTAGCTGATGCCCTGGACGGCCAGGTTGGCGCACATGGTCAGCCCAAGACCGCGCCACCGGCCCTCCCTTTCATCGAATCTCGGCGGTAGCCTGGGCTCTCTGCTTGCCCGCTCGGCAAACGCCGCGAACTGCTCGTGGCTTTCTACAAAAAAGGCGAGCGAGAGCGCGCTCGTGCGCTTCCTCACCACGACGCATACGCCCCCGGGCCCTATCTCGCCGTGGGTTAGCAGGTTGTCAAGTATTTCGTCTCCGGCGACTATGAGCGTGGATGCTTCGTTGCCCGACAGAAACGGCAACGCCCGCACGCTTCTGTCGTACAACTCAAAAACAGCCGCTCCGGAACAGCGCTCGAGGTGTATCCTTGAGCTCTGTCCCCGCAGAGGTTCTAACTGTGCGTGCGCGGCTTCGTGGCCATTCATGGTTTTAATCATACCCTCGGATGCGTCTTGAGCCCTTCGGGGCTCCTACGCCGGCAGTTCCTTTACCGATGGCGCGGAAGGAAACCGATCCGCGAACCCGGTAGACTCAAGCGCCAGCCGGACAACTTCCGAGGCAGCGACGACGACAAAGCGCCGCTCGGCAACTTCTGCGTCCTCAACGGCGGCGAGCAACACGCCGATACCCGCGCTCGTCATTGACGTTACCGCCGACATCTCTACCGCCACGTCAGAACGGCCGACGAGTTTCATTATGTGTTCCTGCAGCTCGTTGTAGGTATAGCTGTTGATGGGTCCGCTTACCGTGAGCACCGTCCATGATCCGCGCTGCCCGACTTCTACGCTGATTCCGGTCATCGTTGTTTCTCCCTGGTCTGGCCATCGTAATCGATTACCACCACCGTTATGTCATCGTCCAGCTTGCCGCCAGCAAACGACGTGGCGGAACGGATCACCGCGTCTACCGTTTCAGCCGCGTCTGACGATTTATTTTCTGTAAACACGCGCATGAGCCGTTCCTTGCCGTAGCGCTCACCGCGCACGCTCTCTGCCTCGACTATGCCGTCAGTGCTTATCAGAACACGAGAACCGGGCGGCAACACCAGTTTCTTTGCCTTGAGGTAGGGTTCCACGCGTTTAACAAAGCCGAGCATCCGGCCCTCTCCCTGCGCTTCGATCACAGAATCCAGCCCCGGCGACCTGAAGAACATCGCGGGCAAACCGCAGTTGATAAAGTACACAGACCCCTTGTCCAGAGCCAGGAACCCAAAAAGACCGGCGAAGAACGTGCCGCGGGGCAGATTGTCTTTGATAAAGTCGTTTGCCCTGGCAACGAGCCGGACAAAATCCTTTTCCTCGCGCAACAGCGTGCGTATCATCGACTTGAGTATGATCATGGACATGCTGGCGTTGAGCCCTTTGCCTGACACGTCCCCCACGACAAAAAACCACCGGTGTTCCGATATGCGCACCGAATCGAACAGGTCGCCACCGAGCCCGCGGGGCGCCTCGCAGCGGTACGCGACGCTAACCCCCGGGTACTGGATAGGGTCTATTCGTTCCTGCACGGAGCGGATGATCTGGTCAGCCAGGCCCAGTTCCTGTTCTACGGTCGCCAGCAACGACTCCCTGGCGACGTGCCTCGCGTAGTAGGCCACGACGAACAGTTTGCCGTGTACCGCGTCGAACATCGCGTAGTCGAGCGCGTCGTAACCCGCGCCGGAAACTTTGTGGCCAAACGCGAAGATGCCTACGACGCGGCGCCCTTCCTTGGCCAGCACGATGGCCTCAGCGCCCAGAGCGTCGAAAAAAGCCGTCAACGCCGCCCGGTACCCCGCAAGCCGCTCATCGGTTTCAAGATCGGGACGCAGGACGACGCGCTGCTCTACCGCGGCCAGGGCCTCCATGACGGGTGACGACGACGGCGACACGAGCGTGCCGTCGTCGGGGTATACGCGCACGAGGCTGCCTTCGTCATCCTCGGAAATAGCGGAGAACCAGGAGCAGCCAAGAGCAGCCTTCATTATACCGTCCAGCTCCGCGAGAGCCACTTCGCGACCGGCTGACAGATCCAGGTGCGCTATCGCGGATTCAAGCTCCTCGCGGGACGCCTCGTCCCGGCTGATACCCAACCTGCCGCGGGCGAACGCCTCGGCCCAGCGCGCGAATACGACGAAGACCAGGCCAGCGAATACGACAACGGAAATAGCCGCGCTTTCCCTGAACAGGAACGCGACCCCGACGATGAGCCCGAGCGGCACACCGAAGGCCACGGTTACGATCAGCCAGTACCCCAGGTTTCTGGCGACGCTCCATGGCTGAAAAGCCCTCGTAGACGAAAACACGTACGCCGCGGCCAGTACCGACGGCAGGATATTTGCCGCCGACAGTGGATACAGGATACCCAGACCCAGCGACGGGCCCAGTATGGCAAAGACATAACCCCATGCGACGCTGCCGCCAAGCCCGGCTGCCATCACGAGGAGGTGCTGCCGGTGAACGCGATTCTTCACCCCTATAGACCGGGCAGCCATCACCACGGCGCCCACGAGCCCGATACCGGCACCGGCAGCGCCGAGGATCGCGTGCAGGCTACCGTCGTTCCGCGTGTAGGTAACGCCGACGCGTGCGACCACCACGACGTACACGTCGGTACCCACCATAAACCAGCCCACCGCGACGACGGCGGCAACGAGCAGCAGGTCGACGACAGGCACGAGCCTGGCCGATGGATACGCGGCCCCCAGACGCAGGAATGCCAGATACGCGGTTATGGCTCCGACGCCAGCGCCGCGGATCAGTACGGTCGCCACCTCCCAGTTGTAGGCGGCAAGCGTGTACCCGGAAGCCAGCAGCACGGCGTACGCGGCGCTGGCCAGCGCGGCAGCCCGGTACAGGGCGAGGGATACCCCGCGACCCCGCACGGAAAAAGCCAGTACGACCACGATGGCGACGGCCAGATAGGTAAAGATCGTCAGTCCCATAGACGGCCTACCTTCGCGGCCAGTATTGTAATATCGTCGTGAATCTTCCTGTCAGTCGAGTAGCCTTCTCCCAAGGTTGCGAGCCGTTCGACGAGGTCGTCTATTCCGCAATCCAGCGCTTCGGTCATAACACGGTTGAATTCCGCGGAATCGTCGATGGGCTGTCCTTCCGCGCTCTTCATCTCGGTAAGCCCGTCTGTAGCCAGTACGATAACGTCATCGGTGCGCAGCTCCGTTTGTTCTACCTCCACCGAGTCGATGGGTACCAGGCCTACTATGCCGCAGTTGGATGACAGCCTTTTTACAACCGGTCCTTTTACCGTCCTCACGACTACGAACTGATCCGACATGCCGGCGTTGACGTACCTGAAGGTCTTGGCGCCTACGTCCACGAGGCCCAGAAACATAACCGTGTACTTGTCCTCAAACCCCATGTCACGTATGGCGCTGTCGCACGAGCGGACGAGAGCCGCAAGGTCAGCCTTGTCGGCCGCCGCGCGTATCGTGTTGATGACTATGCCCATCACGAGAGCCGCGCTGAGCCCCTTGCCGGAAACATCGCCCATGACGAGCAGCGTTCTGTCGTCATCGAGGCGCAGCGCGTCGTAGTAGTCTCCAGACACGTTGACCAGAGGACGCCAGTACGCGGCAAGCGTGACCTTGGGCTGCTCGGGCAGCATTTCCGGCAGGAATGACCGCTGCGTCTCGGCTATCTGCCGCCAATCCTTCGTAAGCGCGGCAATCTCGAACAAGCGGGCTACGGTAAGCACGCGATCGAAGAAAATGAGCAATTCGCCGTAGAGCACCCGGTACGCGTCAAGATCGACGTAGGGGCAGATTCGCGAGAACACGAACAGGTAGTACCCCTTGCAGAATACAAAAAACCCGCGCGCGCCTCTATTGGACACGGTAAGATTGAAGCGGTCGTCCACGAACACGAGCCCCTCGGACAACTCGCGAAAATTGCGCTTCAGAGTGGGAACAAGGCCCGGATCAGCGGTGAGCGTTGCCGGGCTGGCGTAGAGTACGTCCCAGGTGTTGCTGCTTATGAGCACCACCGAGGCGTCGAGCGAGCGTTCCAGATCGCTTCTGATCGCCGTTACGAACTCGGCCATCGTAAAGCAGGTGCGTACGCGTTCCACGAAGGCCAGCACCAGCTTGCTCGTGCCACGCCCCAGGATGGTCTG
>JAFGUM010000035.1 GCA_016938515.1 Spirochaetales bacterium
GAGGGAATCGGAATATACTACCCTTAGCTTCAATCTTGTTTATCTTCTTTCATCTTGTTCATCTTGTTCTGCATTTGTCTTTTTTTTGCGCAAAATTTTTGACGAATATGGCCACGGAGGCGTGGAGACACGGAGAAGAAGAAGTAGAAGATAACGAAGAGGATAAGAGAATAAGAGGGAAGAAGGAGAAGAGAATTGGGGAGAGGGAATAGAAACATAACTCCATAAGCTTCATCTTGTTCATCTTCTTCAATTTTGTTCATCATGTTCTGTCTTTGGTCTTTCATCGCCAATCGTACATCTTGTTCATCATGTTCTGCTTTTGATTTTCCTTGGCAGACATCGGGGGGCTCTTCGGGGTATTCTTGGTGCATGATCGCGGTACGCAAGCTTATGACACTGACGCCGCTGCACCGGGCCAGAAAGGCGGCTCAGGTGCTGGGGCACGTGGAAGCCGATTACAGAAACGGCCAGACCGGCGCGAGCGCGTGGGTTTTGGAATTGTGCTCCGCGTTTGCAGCTGATGAGTCGCTGTCGGGGGAGCTGCGCGCGCTCGCGGCCGAGGCTTCAGGCGAGGCCGGCAGGACGGCTCTGTCGTCGCCGGAGGCGGGAATACGCGTTATAAACAGGCTGTCGCGAGGGCTCGAAGCTCACGCGGGTTTAAGCCCCGCGGACTGGGATTTCCGCCAACCGCTCGGCGTCGGACTCGCTGGCGAAGTGAGGCTGGTATACCCCGGCGTTCGCGCGTACCTGGAAGACGTGCGATCGCCGTTCAACGTAGGCTCGATGTTCCGCAGCGCCGACGCGTTTGGCGTGGCAGAACTGATACTGTCCGGTTTTACCGCCGACCCGGGTCACCCTCGCGCTACCCGCTCGGCTATGGGTGCCAGCGATGTCGTGCCGTGGCGACGAGGTGGCCTTGAAGCGTTGGCGGAGTCCGGCGAGGCGTTTGCCCTGGAGTTGCGCGGCCAGCCGCTCGACAGCTTCGAGTTTCCGGAACATGGCATAGTGGTGCTCGGCTCCGAGGAGCTGGGCGTGTCACCCGAGGCGATGGCGCTGTGCCCGCGTACCGTCAGCATTCCCATGCTCGGCGCAAAAGGCAGCCTCAACGTAGGTGTGGCTTTCGGCGTTCTCATGGACGCGTGGCGGCGATCGCTCGCAAATAGGGGCGTGGAGCCAGTACGCCTGACGGAATCCAGGCCGCCCGGCGAAAGCCTGAACGCGTCTATCAGCTGAGCGTTGTGCTGTCGTACAGGCGCATCTTCTGGCGAACACGGTCGTGCAAACCGGAGGCAAGGAGCCTGACGGCCAGCAGCACGACCGCGTACGCCGCCAGTGGATACAGCAGCATCCAGTGGGAGCCGAGCAAGCGCAACCGGTACAAGCCTATGAGCCCGGCTATCTCGCTGGTTGAGGAGTTGAGCAGGGGGGGATCAAAAGCCATGATCGTCCCACCCATGAAGATGGAGAAGACGCCGAGTCGGCCAATCAGCTGAAGGACGGATACCGTTTGCAGCGCGAACTGCTCGACGATTTCCGCTACGATAAAGCGGCGAACGTGCTGGGTAAGAAGCCAGAGTCGTCCCGCGCCCGTAGCCGTGGCGGCTTCTATAAACGGGGCCGCTAGAATAAGGGTTGTTCTGGCTCTGAGCGTCGCGACTACCGGAGCCAGGTCGATGCACGATAGTACAGCCGTCTGGAACAGGAACAGCCGCCATCCCTGCCACGGTGAGTTGAAGGTAAAGGGATGCAGCAGGAAAAACGCCACGACGAATCCAGGTATGGCAGAAAGAGGAGAGAAACCCTTTTTTCCTGCCGATACTGCCCCTGGATACGGGCGTGTGGCTTTGCCACTGTCGCTTTCACCCGTACTGCCTAGGCTTTTAACGGTTCTGGACGGATCGCGTGCCGTCATACCGTGCTTCGCCATGGCTAGTCCTATACCCATCACCGCGCCGGTGGCGGTTCGTATCACCGCGACGAGCAGGGCTGCGGCCAAGGTCCAGCGAAGCCCCCAGACTATGCGTGTTTTAATGTCGTAGCCGTATAGATCGGTGCCAAAGTGGTAGTATGACGACGGGGGTTCCGGCGCGAACAGCCATTCTACGCCGTCGGTCCCTTCCACCGAGCGGAGGGAATCGCTGTAGCCTTTTGGAAAAGCGGTGAACAGCGACGGAAACGCCGTTACTACGCCGAGCCCGGCGAGAAGCACCAGGCTCGCGGCCAGCTTACGGTTCACCGGTTACCGCCCGGCGCGCTATTCTGAGCGTCGCCTTGAAGAAAAGCCACTCTACGACGTACAGGGCGACCACGCCCAGCAGCACGTCCACCGCCAGCTGGTACTGGTACCACTCCATCCACCCCGGCCGCCTTCCGGAAAAGGCTACGAGGAACAGGAAGCGGGTTATACCCGGCACCGAAAACAGGTATTCGGCCATGAAGAGGTTGGCATGCAGGATGCCAACCAGGGTTGGCAGTTCGGTCTCGATTACCGGGAAGATGGCCGCTCCTACGTGCCGCCTTCGTACGACGCCTGATCCCAGGCCCTTGGACAGCGCGAACATGACGAAGGGTTCCCGCATCGCATCGGAGGCTGCTCGCCGCGACACCCTGAACGACCACGCCAGTGGATACAGCGATAGCAGCAGTAGCGGAAGAGCCAGCACCGGGCCTGTCGTGGCATCGTGCGATATGCGAGCCAGCTTGATCCCGGCTACATCCAGAGTAACGATGACCGCGAGCTGGAGGATGATGGCCATGATGAAGTCGGGAACGGCGAACAGCGTATCGAGTATTCGGTTGAGCCACCGCCCTGCCGCTCCCCGTGCACGAAGACCCAGTACCATGCCACCGGCTATGCCAATGCTACCGGCGAGTACGGCGTATGAGAATGACTCCATAAAGTACGATGGAGCGGTTTGAAGGAAATTCCAGGTGGTGCCACCCATGCGGTATTCGAAGGACGAGCCGTCGGCAAGACCGGCTAGCCACCACGCTATTGCGTCAAGGGCTGGCCCTGGCGTCAGATGAGGTATGCCGTCCTGCTTGCCTACGAGCAGGGGCAAGGCGGCCAGGCCGAGCACGCCACCAGGTACCATCAGCCATCGCACCGCGTTGCGAAGGCCATTCGCGGAGAGCTGTCTCATATCGTTCGTTCCATGGTCGGTGTGATTATGGCAATATTGGCTTCTGCCGTCCAGCCGTTGGTGTCACGAAGCTTAGTGTTCTGTATCGAACCGCTCATATATCCATTTGACAACGGCGGTAACTGCCCCTACACTGTCTACCATAAGCATAACCCACTTCGTGGAGGGACTCATGGCCAAAGTTATTCTAAAAGACGTTACCAAAGTGTACGATGGTGACGTCAAGGCTGTTGACAGCGTCAACATTGAAATCGAGGACAAGGAGTTTGTCGTATTTGTAGGTCCGTCGGGCTGTGGCAAATCGACGACACTCAGGATGGTCGCGGGGCTCGAGGAAATCTCGGGCGGAGAAATAAGCATCGACGGGGATGTCGTCAACGACGTGCCTCCCAAGGACAGGAACATCGCTATGGTGTTCCAGAATTACGCACTGTACCCGCACATGAGCGTGTACGACAACATGGCGTTTGGCCTCAAGATCCGCAAGCTTCCCAAAGCCGAGATTGACCAGCGCGTACGCGAAGCGGCCAAGATTCTGGACATAGAAAAATACCTGGACCGCAAGCCAAAGCAGTTGTCCGGCGGCCAGCGGCAGCGCGTCGCCGTAGGGCGGGCTATCGTCCGCAATCCCAAGGTTTTCCTCTTTGACGAGCCTCTGTCCAACCTCGACGCCAAGTTGCGCGTGCAGATGCGCGCCGAGATAATAGACCTGCACCAGCGCCTCCAGGCGACGATGATCTATGTTACGCACGACCAGGTAGAAGCGATGACGATGGGTGACAAGATAGTCGTGATGAAGGACGGTCTCGTGCAGCAGATCGGATCTCCCTTGTATCTGTACAATCATCCTATAAACAAGTTTGTTGCCGGCTTTATTGGGTCGCCGCCGATGAACTTCCTCAACGTGAGCGTACGCGAGCAGGGCGGTCATCTCCTGGTGGACGAGGGATCGGGTACGATGCTGGTGGACGCGAGCCACGAAGCCATCCTCAAGCCCTACGTGGGCAAGGAAATTGTGCTGGGTATTCGTCCGGAGGATCTACCCTACGACGAAACCGGCAAGGGTTTAATGACGACGATTACGGTTGTCGAGCCCTTGGGTGCCGAGATACACCTGTGGGCCAAGACTGCTACCAGCCATATTGTTTCCAAGGTGCCGCCGCATCACAACTTCAAGATCGGCGAATCGGTGAGCTTTGCCCCGGTAATGCAGAAGGCCAGGTACTTCGACCCGGCTACCGAGCGGTCGATACTGCCGGTAGACGTCGTGGAAGCCAAATCGGCAAACTGAGGTTTTTAGCAGCCCATTTTTCGAATTTGCAAGGACGCCCCGAGGCTCGAGTAGCCTCAGGGCGCCCTTTTTTGTACAGCGTACAGGCTGATAGCGCTTTCGTTCTTGTAAGCGGCCGCGCGATTCTCTATAGTGGTAGGCAGCATGATAGAAAATGTGCAAACGTCGGTACCCGACCTCGTTGGCAGGATAGACTCCATTGAGCGGGAAACCGAAGCCATATACCTTCGCCTCGGACGCGTATTCCAGGCCGTCAAGGCGGCCGTGGACGCGAGTGCGCATGACGCTGATCTGTCGATTCAGCGCGTGCTGCACGAACACCGGGGCGGGCATTCCGCTGAGGCTGCAAGGCGACGCTCGGAAGGCTTCATAGAAGACGCAAGCCGTTTTTTCGACAAGGCATCCCAATCTGAAGAGTCTTTTCTACGGGGAGTCGAGGAAAGCATCGGCAGCCTGTCGAGGCTGGACGATGTTATAAGCCGGATAAAGGCAGATTCCGAGGAGATGGAGATCATATCGCTCAACGCCATGACGGTCGCGCTCAAATCCGGGGCGGCTGGGAGGGCGTTTTCTGTAATCACTGACGAACTCAAGAGGCTTTCGGGGCGTACGATCAGGCACGCTGACAACCTGTCGATGGCTGGATCGTCGCTGCTTGAGCGGCTTGAAGCGCTCAAGGCGACGCTCGTGGACTTATCCGCGGCTCAGTCAACATTTTTTGACGCGGCTCGAGTGGCTCTGGAGCGGGGCTTCGTGGCTCTGGATCATGAAGTTGACGATACGGCGGAAGCCCTGAGGCGCCTGTCGGCTGAGGCATCAAGCGTCAGGGGTCCCATAATGACCATAATGCAGGAAGTCCAGCTGCAGGATATCATCAGGCAATCACTCGACCACGTCCGCCTGTCCTTGCTGGCTTCGGGAGCAGACGGCCAGTCTGAGCGGGCATCTACGCCCGAGGCGGCTCTTGCGCCAGTAGATCTCGACGAGGAGCAAGCCTTCCTCGGAGAGATTACCCGACTGTCATCGTCGCTGCTCGACGACGTGAGCGCCCAGGTGCGCGCCAGCCTTGAGCGCTTCAGGGCCGGCATGGACGGGGTTAACGCCGTCATGTCGTCGGTGGAGATGGCGCGCTTCGCGATGGTCGCCGAGCGTGGCGGCAAGAGGGATACCGTTGATTACAGCAAGAAAGCCGAGGCTTACCTGGTGGCCAAGACCAGGGCCATCGCCGAATCTACCACCCTCTGGGATAACGTCAGAATCCTTGATGAGCGATTTAGGGAGATGCACTCCATACTCGCCAGGTTCAGGAGCATCGTTACCGCTTCGCGCATCGAGACGGCCAGAAACAGGGCGCTGGCCATCGTATCTACGACCGTAACGGGCATGATGGACCTGACCGAGAGCCTGTCAGCCAACGTCGTGTCGGCGGGTGAGGTTACGAGGTCTTTCAGCAGGGCTCTGTCCCGTGGGATGTCAGAATACCTTTCCGGGGGCACTGATACCATGGCAGCGCTGCGCGCAGAGGTTGCCGGGCTACAGGTTGAGTTTGACAGGATTTGCCAGTCGCGGCAGAACCTGTGGCAGGCGGAGTCGGATTTCAGGCCATTCTCCGACAAGTTTTCAGAAGCGGTTGGCGAGGCTACCGGCTCGGTGGACCGCATCGCGGCTCTGGCCGTGGAGCTGGAAGACATGAGGGATTCGCTGGCATCGTATGCTGCTTCCATGGCGGGTGATGGCGAGGTTCAGACGACGTCGTCGATTCATAGTGAGCGACTCACGTCCATCGTGGACAGGTTTACCATATTTGCGCACAAGCAGACCGCGGCCAGGATAGCCAGGCTCGAGACGGGTGAAGAAGCTGTTGTCGTGGAGAGTGGCGACGTGACGCTGTTCTGACGGATAAACCTCTGGTTACTGATCGTTTCTCTGGGGGTGTGGGTGTTTACGCACAAGCTGAGCAGATTTGAACAGAACATAATAACAATACATCCCGGAGAATACCACGTTTCTGGTGAAGATATTATAATAGCAACGGTGCTCGGTTCGTGTGTTTCGGTGTCGCTGTGGGACGCGCGGATGCGGCTGGGCGGCATAAACCACTTTATGCTGCCTGGCGACCTTGACGACGCCGACATGGCCAAGAGCCGCAACGCCAAGTACGGCATGTTTGCCATCGAGCTATTGTACAACGAGCTCCTGAAGCGCGGTTCGCGAAAAACAGATATTATCGCGAAGGTGTTTGGCGGGGCTTCTGTTCTCCACCTCGCCTCGGGGCCTACCAAAATTCCAAAGGGCAACGTGGATTTTGCGCTGGCGTACCTGAAGACAGAAGGCATACCCATAGCCGCCAACGATACTGGTGGCATCCTGCCGCGCAAAATATTTTTCTTTGCCCAGACGGGCAAGGTGCTGCTCAAGCGCATAACGGGAGTGAAGGCAACGGACGTCGAGCGCGAAGAAGTGGCGTACCTGGACAAGATCAAACGAGCGGAATCGGGTTCTGTTACGCTCTTTGATCGCTAGGTTCCCGGCTTCCGGGAACCCGGTTTCCGGGAACCCGGTTTCCGGGAGCCCGGCGGCGACGCGAGCGGGAGAATCCCAGCGCTTCGGCAACCCGCTTGGCCGCTCGTATCGGAGCGCTCGCGAAAAAGCTGTCCAGGTCAGCGGCGGCGAGGCTCGCCGAGCGCTGGCCGAGTTCGATGATGGCCCCGGCATCCTCGAACTGGAACGGCGACCTGCCATCGGTGGAGTACAGCGTGAGGTCTGCCATCGAGTCCGCTTCTTTCTGCGCGTGCGACGATGCCACGTCGAAACACCGGAACATGAGGGCTATGCCGTTGGTCAGGCTCTCGGGTGTCGCGGGCTCAAACGGGGATACGTCCGACGCCAGTATCCTGCCCACTTTTCTGGCTTTGGCCACGTCGCAGGGCAGGTTGTCCAGCACGCCGCCGTCTACGAGTATCATGCCATCCCGGAGCACAGGCGCGAAAACGCCGGGGAAGGACATCGAGGCCCGCAGCGCGTCTACGAGGGAGCCCGAGTCGAATACGACGGGCATACCCGATATCAGGTCGGTCGCCGTGCACGCGAAGGGGATGGGCAGGTCTTCTATACTGGTGTTGCCAAAGATGCGCGCGAGTTCGGCCCTCGCCCTGGCCCCCGAATCCAGGCTGCGGCCGCGTAGCAGAGAACTTATAGCGCTACCCGCCTGCACAAGGCGTGAGAGCATCATGTCGGGTAGCTTGAACGCGGGGTTCTCGAGAAAATCGCGGAGTTCGAAGCCCCGAGCGTACTCTTCGAGCCTGGCTCCATCCCACCCGCTGGCGTACATGGCGCCGAGCAGGGCTCCCATCGACGTGCCCGCGATAAAAGAGGGGCGGGGGACTCCCCGTCGCTCCAGCTCCCGGATGATGCCTATGTGGGCGAGGCCTCTGGCCCCGCCTCCCGACAGTACGAGAGACCAGCGCATCGGGCGTCAGCTCTCCGTGGCGGCGGGCTTCTCGCCTGGTTCGCCCTTGGTAACGAGACCCATGAATACGTAGGCGCCGAGCATGGCGAGAGCCGCGAATACGAAAATACCGGGGTATCCGAACAGGTCGATGATCCAGCCGGTGATTGGCGGAGCTGAAATGGCCGCGGTCTGGCTAAAGGTGTAGTACAAGCCCGTATACACGCCAATCGTTCCAAAGGTGGCCATCTGCCACAGCATGGGGAAGGAGTTGGTGATGATGGTGATCCAGAAGACGCCGAACAGGAACATCATGCCAAGGAGGATGTTGAACCTGAGGTCGGTGCCGAGGGGTTCCGCAAGCGGGCTGGACAGGATCGCGGTGAGCGTGAGCATCACGGCTAGCACGAGGAGGGAGCCGCGGATGGCAGTGCGCCTGCCTATTTTGTGGGCTATGTAACCCGATGGTATGGCGAAGAGCGTCTGCGCTATGGCTACCGCTGATGCCGGTAGGGCGGCTTTTCCGTTGGAGCTGACGAGGAAGACTTCCTTGCACAGTTTGCCAAGGAAGGGCAGGATGCCCTGGTAGCCCAGGAACCAGAAGAGCAGGGCCAGGAGTATCCACAGAGCGCTCTTGTCCTTTTCGCCGGCCACGGCCTTGAGCGAGCGCGTCAGCGGCACTTTTTCTTCTTTGGCTTCGTCGTCGTGGTTCTTTTCGCGAACAAAAGCGAATACGAGCAGCGTCGCGAGTACCACGAACAAGCCGGCTATCGGGAAGGGGAGTGTGTCCTTTGTTCTGCCAAGTACGGGAAGGACGATGTCCAGGTCCATCAGCCTTGCCAGGCCGACCGTGCTTATAATGGCGCCGAGGGCACCCATCGTGTTGATGACGCCGTTGGCTTCAGAGCGGAACTCGCCGGGAATGGTATCCGGCATCAGGGCGACGAC
>JAFGUM010000348.1 GCA_016938515.1 Spirochaetales bacterium
AGTCGTAGCGCACCGGATCCTCTGGACTTAAGACGCGTAGCGCGGCAAGGGCTTCGCGGGCCGCCTTGAGGTCTGTAATGCCCCGGGTAAGCAGCCCAAGGCGGCGGCACGCGGCGGCCATGTGCGTATCAAGGGGGACGACGAGGCGGCGCGGATCAGCGCCTCGCCACGGCCCCGGGTCCACGGCGTCGCGCCTTATCATCCAGCGAAGGTACAGGAACGATCGCTTGGCGGCTGAACCACGAGCGGGATCAGGGAACAGGTTGGGTCGCCACGACGCGGGGGCATGGGTGGCGAGCTTGCGAACGAAGAGGGACAGAGCTGACGCGTAGTCGGCGTCGCCGGGTCTGTCCCCGCTGAGGAAAGCCCGCTCGAGACTGCCATGGCGCTCCCGGGTACTTCTGATGGCGCACAGGAAGCTACCCACGTCGTTCTCGTCAAAGAAGCGGTACCGAAAGCCCCCCACAGCCGCGGCTATGGCTCCGTCGTCCATGCTGGCGAGGGCTGCCGCGGGGTATGGGCCCAGCGGCGCGAGCACGCGCTCCACCGCCCTGACTATCAGGGGAGCGCTTCCGAGCGCAAGCGCGGCGGCGACGAGCCCGGCAACCTCGATGTCCGCGGGCTCGGCGTAGCGCCGCACGACGGCCAACGGGTCGGGTTCCAGCCAGCGGGGGTCGTTGTAGCATTCGTACAGGTTTTCCAGCCGCTCGCGGAGGCGCGCCTGCTCGACGGAGAGCGCCGGGATCAGGGTATGGCCACGCCCAGCTGGACGAGGACCTCGCGGCGCTCGACTATGTCGGGTCGCTCCGGGGCTATGGCCAGGGCCTGTTTTAGGTAGAACCGCGCGCGCTGGTAGTCGGCTTTCCTCACGTATATGTCGGACATCGCGGCGAGCGCGTCTACGTTCATGCCGTTCTCTACGAGGGCGGAGCGCAGAGACGACAGCGCCGCGTCGTCTCCAGCCTGGAGCCTCGACTGAAGCCAGAACAGGCTTGACCGGTACGCCGACGAACCGGGCCCCTTGAGAAGCTCCGCGATCAGCTTGCCGGCGGCTTCCTTCGCGCTTCCTTCGACGAGCGCCGTGGCCCAGGCTATGGCAGCCTGCTCGGAGGAAGGCTCCCTGGTTCGCCATGTCCGGGCCAGTACAGCGGCGTCGTCCATCCTGCCTGCTCCGCGGTACGCCTTGTACAACGACTCGTAGTCGTCGAAGTCGCCGCCGATGGCGAGTATCGAGTCGGCTCGAGCCGCGGCGGAAACATACGTGCCGGATGCCAGCTCGGCAGCCAGCAGGATGCGCAGTGCCCGGGTAGACGTCGGATCCGCCGCAAGCGCCTTGTTGGCAAAGGCCACGGCCTCGGCTTTCTCGCCGGCGTCGCCCTTCCAGAACACCTCGGCCGCGTACAGAACCATCTCGGCGTCGTCTGGATAGCGCGCGAGGCCGGTTCGCAGGGCGGCAGCCGCGGCAGCCCTGTCTTTTGTGCTTTCCATAGCGCTGCGGGCGCGCAGGAGGATATACAGCCTGTCGGTGGGATTGATGCTCGCGTACGCGTCGAGCAGTGACGCTGCCTGCTTGAACTCTCCGCGCTCTATGAGGAGGTGCGCGCGCATAAGCGCGAATCGGGAATCGAGGGGGTCGTCGAGCAGCACCGCAGTTACGAGAGGCATGGCCTCGTCCCAGCGTCCAGCGGCGTAGAGAGCCTGAGCCTCTATCCTGCGGTACGCCGCGCTACCGGCTATCGGGGAACTCAAGCCCTTCAGCACGCTGAGCGCCGCGTCCCCCTGCCCTGTTTCCACGAGCATGCGAGCCCTGCCGAGCGTCGCCGGGTAGCAGTCAGCAGCGGCGGATTCAGCCCTCGTGTACGCCGACAACGCCCCGGACATATCCCCGGATCGCTCGAGCGCTATGCCCCGGGCGACGTCTCCCGCCGCCGAGGGCAGACCAAAGCGGCCAAAGCGCTCCATCGCCGCGAGCGTGGTGCCAGCAGCCGCGGCCGTCTTGAGCCTGAATATGGACAGCGCGGGAAACAGTTCAAGAAGTGGCCCCGCGTCTCCGCCAGGCGAGCCGGGCTTGCCGTTGCGCGCGTCAATAAAAGCGCGAACGAGCGGTGAATCGGGAGGAGAAATCGAGCTGGGCGGCAAGGTTCCGGCTAGTTCCGGGTACACGAGCCTCGCCATTTCGTATGAAATCCATCCATACGCGAGAGCGTCGCCAGCTGGCAATCCAGTGCTTTTCTCGGCCAGTTCTACCGCCTTTTCCAGCGAGGAGGGGCTGCCAAGCGCGATAAGCGACTCCATCTCGCTTCTCTCCGCCATAACCCGCGATGCCTCGCTCGACGCGCCGAGCGACGTGCCTGGCCGCGCCGGCGGATCGCCGACACACGATGACAGTACGGCAACTACCGCAGACAGCGACAGAACAAACACGGGGAAACGTCGGCGGCTCATGACGAGTCTCCGCCGGCATCGGGGGGAGAATCTGCGCGGGCTTCAACGCTGCCCCGTATGGGCTTGCGCCTCAGCAGCCACACGACTATCAGCAGCAGCCCCGCCGCTATAAACAGCGCTGGCCACCACATCGATATAAACGTCTTGAACCGGATAGAGCTGAAGCCAAAGGAGAAAATGGAAAAGAACAGCCCGAGCAGCACAAAAGACGCGGACACCACGAGCGATGATGGCCGCGGCCTGCCGTACTTGTACACGCTGGTCGCCAGAACGCTTATACCCATGACGATGGCGAATAGCGGCCAGTAATCGGCTACGCTCGCGTGCAAGAGCGAGGCGGTAAAGCGCACGAGGGCACCGGAAGCGCCCAGCGACCCGCAGAAGAACCACACTGAATTCCATCTGTTCACTGCGGAAAAGTACGTTGCCAGAACCCCGGCGGCTATGATCACGAGTGGCCCAAACACCACCCGGACGCTTACCCACCCAGTGGTAAGAACGAGCAATCCAGCCCCGAGCGCCATAGACACCACGGCGATAGAGAAGAGCAGGTGATACGTATTCATCTTTCGCCGGTCCATCCAGTAACCCCCACTTTATAGTGTAGCGACAAATCCGATTCCTTGCCAACGGTAAACGGCGCGTGATACAGTTTCGTATGATTCGCGTACAGATTGCCATGCTGGCGATCCTTCTATCCTTGCCCCTTCTGGGTTGCTCCTCTCCCCGGGACTACTTTATTGAAGTTCCAGGAGCGGACTCCAGACAACTGAGTGACCTTTTTACCCTCCTAGACTCAGGCACCCTGGGAGTGGAGGAGCGCTACGCTGTAATACAGAAAATTTCTACGTCGCTGGCCAACGCGGAAGACTATCCGCGCCTCGTGGATTTCCTGTCGGGGGTGGTGGCGGACGACCCCGAAGGTCCGTACAACGCCAGGTACCTCCTGAGCATCGCCTGGGCGTACGCCAGACAGGGCGCCGATGAGGTTGCGGCGCTGTACTATGATCGTATCGTCAAAAATTATCCAGATCTTAGCGTAGGCGGCGAGTCCATTCACGTCGCCTGCCTCAGGCGCCTTATTCGACTCGTAGACGATCCGGCACGGCGCATAGAATTCAGGCGCGAGCTCATCTCCAGATTTCCCGATACAGTAGATATGGGAACCGAACTGTTCCTCCTCGGCAATGATTACGAGTCTCTGGGTGACTGGGACGCGGCCCTGGACGCGTATCGCCGCTTCCTGCCCGCTTTCGCCAATGACGTACCGGGTCACCCTGACGCGCTCCAGTACGCCAGGCTGTTCATTGACCTGGCCACCATACGAAAAGACTGGACGTACGAGACGCTAGACGAGCTCCTCAATGCCATTTCGGTGGCTATGGCTACCGGAAACCATCGCGCCATTTCGCGTATACGCGCCAAGGTTGGTTTTTTCGCGATGGACTGGTACCAGGACAAAGATGACGGCAACAGCCAGGTCCTTTTCGATTTCGCGGCGTTCATGTCGGGCAGCCGCATCCAGCGGGCGCCAAGCCTGGACCCCAGCTCCAACTCCCGCGAAGCCTTCCTGCGAACCTGGGGATGGACGGAGCGCATTTCAGTCTGGTACCTGTACTTCCGCAAGGTAGACTTTCCCGCTGACCCCGAGGTGCACGGCCGCTGGGAGTGGGCTGGCATCTATTTTGGCGAGAAGATGCAATGACGACGGCATCCAGGGCGCTGTTGCCCGCAGCGCTGCTACTCTGCGCTCCGCTGACCACCATAGCTGCTTCGGATGCGGCTACGCCACCGGCCGTGGCGGCGTTTGCCAACGCGACCGGGGACGCCCTGGAAGAAACGCGGGAGCCGGAAACAAGGCCGTTGCGAAGCCAGGCTTCCGACATTCCCGAGCTGGCGCATCACGCGGGGACAGAGCGCTACCGCCTGCCGTTGCCGTTTGGCGAACCGCAGTTCGAGCGTTTCCGCGCGGCTTACCTGAGTTCCGGCGGCACGCAGTGGCTCGAAGCCGTCTACGAGCGTTCGCGTCCGTACGCTTCGTACGTATACGAGCGCATACGGTACTACGGAGCCCCCGAAGAACTGTTCTTCTTGCCATTCATAGAGTCGGAGTACACAGCCCGCGCGGTAAGCCGCTCAGGCGCGTCAGGGCTCTGGCAGTTTATGCGGAACAGCGTCGGCGGCTACGACATGCGCATAGACGAGTGGCTGGACGAGCGCCGCGACTTCATGAAATCCACCGACGCCGCCCTCCGCAAGCTCATGTCCAACTACGAGCGCTTTGGGGACTGGTTGCTGGCCATCGCCGCGTATAACTGCGGCGCCGGCGCGATGGACAGGGCCATAAAAGCCGGAGGAACGAGGGACTACTGGGCGCTCAGGGACAAGGCGCTACTGCCCCCCGAAACGGCCGCGTACATTCCAAAGTTTCTCGCCGTCGTATCGGTGGCCATGCACGCCGGACGCAACGGGCTATCGCTTACCTGGAGCCCCACGGTATCCTGGGTGCGCGTACCCCTCGAGCGACCCGTAGACGTGGAGATGCTCGCATCCGCAGCGGGTGTACCGCCGGAGCTGATGCGCCTCGGCAACGCCGAGCTGCGCTACGGCGTGTCACCACCCGAGGGGCGCTACGAAATAAAGGTTCCCGCCGAGTTCGAAGCACGAGTCCGCGCGGCAATGGCTTCCACGGCGCAGCTGATGAACGTCTACGTGCACTCGGTTCGGTCGGGGGACACGGTCTCGGCGCTGTCGGCGCACTACGAGGTTCCCGTAGCGATGATAGCCAGGATGAATCCGGGACTCAACCCGGACGTAATACGCATTGGCCAGCGTATCGCGGTGCCCGCGTTCAAGGAAAAAAAGCCATACATAGCGGAACGTCCCTCGGGAGACGAGCTGTCGTTTACCGGCCGCTACACCGTTGTCAAGGGTGACACACTGTGGAACATATCGCTCCGGTACGGTGTTCAACCAGAGCTGCTCGCCGAGAAGAACAACCTGACGCTTGAAAGCGTGTTGCGCGAAGGTCTGGCACTGTTCGTGCCGATACTGAAGTAATGAGAACCACCGTACGCGGCCCCCGCGGCATACGCGGCTTACGCGGTACCCGCGACACGCTGCGGGCGTGCGCCCTGCTCGTGCTGCTGCCGCTGTCTACTGCCAGGCCCACAACCTACGCGTCTCCCGCCGTCGATGGGCTGATGCCTTCACAGCGATCCGAGGTCGTCGTCGACTGGACAAACGGCATGATACGCGCCAACGCGGAGCTGGAGCTCGCCTCGAGCGGACTCAGGCTGCCTTCTGGCCGCGCCGAAGCGGAGAACCGCCTGGAGTCGATGATGCCAGACCTCGTCCGCGAGGTGGTTCTGGGCATAGAGCTTGATTCATGGCGCACGGTTGCCGAGAGCCTTGACGATGGTACCCTGGACCCGGCTGCCTTCGAAGACTTCCTGGAAAACGGCACACGCACGCGCTCGACTATGAGCCGTGACCTCAAAACGCTCGTGGCAACCTTTGAATGGGAACTATCACGACTCGGCGCGCTCTACGTGCGCCACAGCGTGCCTATAGACCTGCCCTCAGCGTCCGCCTACGTGCCCACCAAGCCGTACACGGGAATCGTCGTCTACATCAAGGGAGAATACGCGGTTCGGGGAGAACACCGCACAGACCAGATACATCCCTGTGTATTCCCGCGGCTGTTCGACGAAGCGATGACGCCGATACTGGAACGGAACCTGATGCAACCAGAGGCCCTGCGCGCCTGGGGCGCGGTCGCGTACGCGACCAGCCTCGACGACCCGGTCGTCGAGGCCAGGGCCGGCGGCGCGCCTCTGCGCGTCGTGGCTTCCAGCATATTCGGCTCGCGCCGCACCGACGCTGTCCTCCGCGTAGATGACGCCCTCAAGATCCTGGGCTCAGCGGAAAACCGCGAGCTCATACGATCTGGCAAGGTAGTGTTCGTGATAGACGACCGCTACCTGTAAGGCTCCTGGCGCAAGCCAGGAACCTGGCGTAAGCCAGGAACCTGGCGTCAGCGCTTCGCGAGCATGAGGCGCGCAAACACCTTCGCGTCACCCAGAAGATTGGCTATGCGCGTATATTCGTTGGGGGCGTGCATAGTCTCGTCCTGTCGGCTCCAGACGACGCAGGGGAACCCGGCCTTGCGCAGGTAGGCGCCTACCGTACCGCCACCAACGCCGATGGCTCTGCCTTCTATGCCGTACGTGGCCTTGATGGCTTCCTTGAGCAGTAGAACGACTGGAGCATCCACCGGCGTCGGGGGGCTGTCGTTCCGCTGTATTTCTTCGTAGCGCATCGTTACCCCGTACTTCGTCTCCACGTCCCGCAGAACCCTGTTCACCTCTGCCAGGACAGAATCTACCGTGTAGCGCGGCAGGATGCGCATGTCAACGTAGAACGCGTCGTCCGCCGGAACGGTGTTTATGTTCGGTACGTTGGCGTCCTTCTTCGTGGGCGTAAGCGTGGTGCGATCCGGCACGAAAATATCGTCCCGATCCGTAAATACTTCCTTCTCGAGCGCGTTTATGCGCAGGGCGGCCTCGCAGTTGGCCAGAAAAGCGTTGGCGCCGTCGTCTGGGCGCGACGCGTGGCACTGTCGTCCTTTGGCCATGACCTTGAGCCAGCAAATGTTCTTCTCCGCTACTTCTATTTCAGCGCCGTCTGATGAGCCGGAATCGGGTACGACTATCAGATCGCCAGGCTCGAACAGCGTCCTGTTGGCCAGCAGCCACTGGATGCCGAACACCGAGCCAAACTCCTCGTCGGCGACGAACAGCAGCTTGACGTCATGCTCCGGCACGATGCCGTTGGTCACGAGGGACAGAGCCGCGAACACGCTCGAGACGAGCCCCTGCTGGTTGTCCTCGACGCCCCTGCCATAAATCTTGCCGTCCCGTACCACCGCCTCGAAGGGCTCGGTTTGCCATAGCGAGCGGTCCCCTTCGGGTACCACGTCGGTGTGCGCCATTACCCACAAGCGCTTTCCCGGGGCGCGGCCCTTGATCGTAGCCACTATATTGGGCCTCTTGCCAGCGCTGACCCTGTCATCCGGCGCGTCGTGATGCTCGATGTCCTCGATGCCGTGTGCCCTGAGCCACGATTCAAGCGCTTCGGCCTTGGGCCATTCGCCGTCTCCGCCCGATTCCGGCGCCAGGGCGGGTATCGCGGTAAGGAGCTTCTCCAGCTCTATGACGCCCGCTTCGCTCCCATCCAGGAACGCCAGGGCTGTATCCAGTTCAGACATTATGCAACTCCTTGTGTGTATCTACCCAATCGGAAATCAGCGCTCGTACACGCCCCAGCTCGAACTGACGAGGGTATCGACGTCTGAAAATTTCGCTTTCCAGCCCAGCTTTTCCGCCGCGAGGGTGGAACTCGCCACCAGTCGAGCCGGGTCTCCGGGGCGTCGCCCTTCCATTGTCGCGGGTATGGCCCTGCCCGTCAGGCGCCTCGCAGCCTCCAGGATTTCCAGTACGGACAAGCCGGCTTCGGATCCAAGGTTGACGACAAGGCTTTCGTCGGTACGTACCATCCGCTCCAGGGCAGCCACGTGCGCGGCGGCAAGGTCATTGACGTGCACGTAGTCGCGTACGCCGGTGCCGTCGTTCGTCGGATAGTCATTGCCAAACACGCGAAGCTCTGGCCTCATCCCCGCGGCTACCTCCATGATGACGGGCAGCAGGTTGGCAGGATTGCGCTCCAACCCGCGCACGCGGCCGCGCACGTCGTAGCCAGCGGCGTTGAAGTAACGCAGCGCCGAGTACCGGATGCCCTTGAGCCTGTCGTACCATGCAAGGATTCGTTCTATTTCCAGCTTGGTAAAGCCATAAAAATTCTCGGGCGCCGTAGGGTGCGCCTCGTCAACGGGAACGTACGCGGGCTCTCCGTATACGGCGGCGGAACTGGAAAACACGATTCGTTGTATCCCGGTTTCACTCATCGCGTTGATTATGTTTATGGTGCCCGAAAGGTTGTTGCGCGCGTATTTCTCCGGGGCGAGCATCGACTCTCCGGCAGCCTTGAAGGCGGCCAGGTGCACGACGCCGTCGTACCCCTCGGCTAGCGTGCCTCGCAGGCGTTCGTAGTCAAGAATATCGCCTTCGACAAAACGCTCGCCCTCAAACAGGTTCTGCTTCGTGCCGCTGGACAGGTTGTCGTAGACGACTATCTCGTGGCCTGCTTCCATCATTTCCAGAGCGACATGACTGCCTATGTAGCCCGCGCCTCCAATAACCAGAACTCTCATGCGGAGATCTCCTTGTCATGCCCCGGATCCTGGCCGTGTAGCCGGATCGCAAAACGGGTTACCGCGATACTATAGTGGAAAGGGATGCGCGGCAAGCACGCGCCTGGTGCGTCCCCTACTGGTATTCCACGGTCAACGTGCGCTAGATTTAACCCATGTTTAACGCATCGCTCACGATATTTGAACTGTCAGCTATAGTACTTGGCTTTGTAAGCCTCGGCACCTTGCTCAGGTATTCTCTCTACGACGCGGCCATCATCGCGGCCGCGGTGGAGTTCACCATCATAGCGGCACTGTTCCGGCCTGGGCGGCTCAAAGGATGGATACCGGCCCTTATCGTATCCGCGGTGTGGATATTGTTGTCCGGAGACGTCTACCGTGGGTACAACGTATTCAAGATCAAAATATTTGGCGTAAGCGCCTTTCCGATGATAGCCTGGCCAACCGCACTGGCTTTCTCGTACGCGTACCTCGTACCGCTGTTCCGGCAGCGCCCGTGGCTGAAACAATGGCTGGTGCTGAGCGCATCGTACTCAGGTGGTCTCATCCTGGCCGAGTGGGTTGGCTACAACGTCTTTGGCATACACCTGGACTCAGGCCGCGCCTACCATGGGTGGCCGCTCCTCAATATCTTCCACTGCCCATGGTGGATGCAGGTAGCCTACTTCACCAATGGCATCTCCTTCATGGGAATGGCTGCCTGGATGGACAGAAAGCCGGCGCCTATCCGCCCCGCGGCCTGGTTGCGGAGCAGAATGGCGCACAGCGAGGCTTCAGAACCGGTACCTGACGCCAAGACCCCCTGAACCGCCAATATCAAAAGCAGGGAACAGGTATACGTCGATTCCAGCTTCCAGGAACAGCTCCAGCGGTATCGACTCAAAACGCCACGATATGCCGCCGGGGACGCGCACTCCTATTTCCACGCCCGCATCGTTCACGGAGACGACGGCTCCGGCTCCGAAGAACGGCGTTAGACTGAACCGGTCTATAGTGACCATACCAGGAAACGCGTACTCGTAGTTGCCCTGGAGCAGGATGTCAAACCCACCGTTGCCACCAGCCAGGTTCCAGGCAGCCTTGAAGTCGAGCCAGGAATCCCTGGACAGGTCCATCTCGAAGGTCAAACCGGTAGGCTGGCCCAGAAACAGGCCGATTCCCCGGGGGCCATTGGCCGCTTTCCCGTCAAAGTCTATCCGCACCTTTTTGCCGGACACTTGTATATCCGGGTCGGCTTGAATGGAAAGGGTCAGGGCAAGCGCTGCAAGCACCATCAAGGTGATTCGTTTCATAAAGCCTCCTTCCGCGATCGATTCCGCGGTATACTCGCCGTTCTGGAGCGGTATTGATGTTGAGTTATAGACACGGCTTCCACGCCGGCAACCACGCGGACGTTCTCAAGCACGTCGTTCTTGTTGATTGTATAACGAGACTGGTGATTAAAGACAAGGCTATGCTCTACATTGATACGCACGCAGGAGCGGGATCGTACGCGCTCACCGAGGGCTTTGCCGCGCAGAACCGGGAGTATTCTGGCGGTATCGAACGGCTATCTGCCTACGCTCGCCGGCACGAGCCACCTGCGGCTGTGGCGGCGTACATGGCGGCAACCGGGTATGCGGCTCTGTCCCCGGAAGCACCAGCTCTGTCCCCACAAGCCCGCTACCCAGGTTCACCACTCATCGCCGCCGGCTTGCTGCGCCCCCACGACCGGCTCGCCCTGTTTGAGCTGCACCCCGCGGACTACGAAGCGCTGTCTACGCTGTTCGCCGGCAATAACCGCGTTACCATACACAGGGCAGATGGCTTTGCAAGCCTGAAATCCCTGATGCCGCCCCCCTCACGGCGGGGTTTCACGCTGATGGATCCTTCATACGAGATAGCCGCTGACTACGATATGGTCTTGCAGACTATCGCGGACACGCTGCGCCGCTTCGCGACGGGTGTATACGCGGTGTGGTACCCACTCCTGGAGAGGCAGGAAGCCCAGGCTCTGCCCGCCGCGCTGTCGCGTCTCGCGCCTCGATGGCTGGACGCGCGCCTGCGCGTCCGCGGCTCGGCGCCTGGCGAGCGCGGGATGGCGGGTAGCGGCATGTTCGTCATCAACCCACCATGGCTAGTCGAGGATGCCATGCGGGAGAGCCTGCCCTGGCTGGCCGGCGCTCTCGGGCAGGATGCGGGCGCGTCGTGGCAGCTCGAAACGTCAAGCGGGAGGGAAGTACGCTACAGCTGATGTATCAAGAGTTTAAAGCAGCGCCCCGAACCGTTGGCAACGGCTCGGGGCGCTACAGGTTTTTAGAACAT
>JAFGUM010000036.1 GCA_016938515.1 Spirochaetales bacterium
GCCGAGCACCGCGTCGTACTCGCTTACGCCGTCTACCGGCGCGACGCTGGCGCACAGCTCCGGGTAGTCCAGCGCGAATGTCAGCGCAACCTCCGCGCCGTACGACGTGCCTACGACGTGCGCCCGCCCGATCCCCAGCTGCCGCATCATCTGCGCGAGGTCGTCTGCGTGCTGACCCAGGCTGTATGGCCCGGCGGGCCTGTCGGACATCAACTGGCCGCGCATATCGTGCATCAGCACCCGGTAGCCCGCCGTTACCAGGCGCGCGGCTACCGGCTTCCAGTGCGCTATCGTCATCGCGATGCCGTTGAGCAACACCACCGTCTCGGCGCCGTCGCCCTCAAGCGCGTACTCGAGGCCAACGCCGTTTACGATCGCGCGGGCCATCGCTATATGCCCAGGTAGGCGGACACGACGTGCGGGTTTTTGGCCAGCCCTTCGGCCGTGTCTTCCAGCAGCACCGAGCCGTTTTCGATGACGTAGCCGCGGTCTATTGCCTTGAGGCTCTCGCGCACGTTCTGCTCGGTAACGAGTATCGCGATGTCTTTTTTGAGGATGGACAACCTGTCGAACACCTCGGCGACGATTGACGGCTGCAAGCCCAGCGACGGCTCGTCGAGTATCAGCAGCGCCGGGTTGGCCATCAGCGCGCGGCCTATCGCAACCATGCGCTGCTGCCCGCCGGACATCGTACCCACAAACTGCTTGTAGCGCTCCTTGAGTATCGGGAACAGTTCCAGCACCGTTTCCAGCTGCTGCGCCATGATGCCCTTGCCGCGCGGCACGTAGGCGGCGCCGAGTTCCAGGTTGTCGGCCACGCTCATGCCCGGGAACAGCTCGCGCTCCTGCGGCACGAGGGCTATGCCCATGCGGGCCACTTCGTGCGTAGGCTTGCCGCCTATTGGCTCGCCTTCAAACAGTATCGAGCCGCCCCAGGGTTTTACGATGCCCATGATGGCGTTTATAAGCGTCGTCTTACCCGCGCCGTTGGGGCCGAAGAGCCCTACAGACTCTTTGCCAACCGACAGGTCGATGCCGCGGAGCACCTGGAGCCGGCCGTAGCCGGTTTCCAGCTTTTGAATGTCGAGTATCATGCGGCTCCTCCGAGATACGCTTCTATGACGCGCGGGTTCTTAGACACTTCCCCGTACGGCCCCTCGGCTATGAGTTCGCCGGCTTCCAGCACGATAACGCGCTGCGTCAGTTCGCGAATAACGCCCATCACGTGCTCGACGACGCCAACCGCCAGCTTGCGCTCGCGCGCGATGCGCTGGATGGTGGCTATCAGGTGCTTGGTCTCGTCGCTGTTGAGACCCGCCATCACCTCGTCGAGGAACAGCACCTCGGGTTCGTTGGCCAGAGCCCGCGCTATCTCCATCTTCTTGATCTCCAGGATCGACAGCTGCGTCGTATCCCGTTCGAGCCCCTCGAGTTCCAGTTCCGCGCATATCCGTTCCGACTCCAGCCTGGCCGCCTTGAGGCTCATGTCCTTGCTGAACACCGCGCCGACCATCACGTTTTCTATCACCTTGAGGTTCTCGAGCGGGTGGATAAGCTGGTACGTCCTGGCTATGCCCATGCGGCTTCGCTGGTGCGCCGGCGCGTACGTGATGTCCTGCCCCTTGAAGGTGATCGTGCCGGAAGTGGGCATCAAGATACCCGATACGAGGTGGATGAACGTCGTCTTGCCCGCGCCGTTGGGCCCTATGATGCCGAGTATCTCGCCTTCTTCCATGTTGAATGACACGTCGTTCACCGCCACCAGGCCCGAGAAGGCCTTGGTCAGGCCCACGGTCGTCAGTTTACTCATTGCTGGCTCCAGCCTTGCGGCCCGATCGTCGCCCCGTCCGGCTTGCCTTGCGGACCATGCCCACTATGCCCTGCGGCATAAACAGGATGACTATGATGATTATGATGCCGTACACGACCAGGTGGCCGTAGGGTATCTGCAGTTTCAGCCACTCCGCCGATACGCCCAGCAGCACCGCCCCCGCCATCGGTCCTATAGTGCTGTGCACGCCGCCGAGCAGCGCCATCGCCAACGGCAGCAGGGTAAAGTTGCCGTCAAAGGCGGTATCCGGCATCGTAAAGCCGTACGACTGCACCTGGATGGCTCCCATCATACCCTGGAGTGTCGACGTTACCACAAAGGCGATAAGCAGGTACTTGAATATGTCCACACCGTTGGAACGCGCGCTCGTCTCGTCGTTGCGGATGGCGGTGAGCGCCAGGTGCATCTTGCTTTTCTCAAAGTAGTACGACGCGCCTATGGTGATAAACAAGCCACCCAGGCACAGCCAGTACAGAGCCGACGCCGATCCCTTGAAAATAACACCGGGTAGCACAACGCCCTCGGGACCGCCGGAGAAGTCGTGCAGGTTGTGAATTATTATCCTGAATATCTCCATCAGCGCGAGCGTCGTGATTGAAAAGTACATCGACCGCAGCCGCAGCACGACGAAACCGAGCGCGTAGGCCATGACCCCGGCGAACACCGCCGCGAATACTATGCTGAGGAAGGGATCCATGCCGCCGCGGAGCACGGCCAGCGCTGACGCATACGACCCCAGGCCAAACAAGCCCGCGATGCCGAACGAGATCTGGCCGGAGCGCAGCAGCATGTCCCAGCTGATGGCCAGGGCCATGTACGTCATCACGCTTCTGGCTACATTGAGCGGGTACGCGCCGAGGAAGGCAGGGAAGGCTATCATGATCACGGCGATACCCGCCGCGATCGCGTAGGATGTCTTGTTCTTCATGCTTTCTTCCCCTTGATCGAGCGTCCGAGTATCACCGTGATGATCAGGACGAAGAAAACGATATCAGACCAGCCGCGGAGCGAGCGGAAGGCCTTGAGGAAATTCTCCGATATGCCGAGCAGTACGCTGGCGCCGAGAATGCCTGGAATGTTGCCGATGCCGGCCATCGCCACGAGGCAGAAGCTCTTCATCGTAAAGGGGCTGCCAACCGTGGGGAACACCGCCGAGCGCGTGATGAACACCGCACCCATCATGCCAACGAGGGCGGTGGCTATCGCGAATACGGACCCGTAGGTCTTGTCCACGTCTATGCCGACTATGGCCGCGCCCTTGGGGTTTTGCCCCACGGCCAACGCTGCCTTGCCGGCGGTGGTCTTAGTCAGGTACAGGCGCAAGCCTATGACCATCAGGATGGCGAAGCCTACGAACACGAAGTTGTACACGCCAAACGACAGCTCGCCAATATCGATGGATGCCGACACGTAACCGAACGACATCTTGCGCGTCTGCGACGTGAAGAACAGGTTCATCGTCTGGGTAATCGCTATGCCCAGCCCGAACGTCAGGATGAGCTGGTTGAGCTCGGGTGCCTTGAGCGCCTGCCTGATGGTCAGCTTGTACACCAGGAACCCGAACGCGGACGTCACGATCGCCACCGGGATCATGGCCAGGTAGGGGTCTATGCCCAGCGACTGGCACAGCATGTAGGTTGCGTACGCCGCCAGCATCATAAACTCGCCGTGGGCGAGGTTGACGATGTGCACGATGCCGAGTATCAGCCCCATCGGTATGGCGATGGTAGCGTACAGTCCCGCCGCCTGCAGACCGTAAATGATTACGGTCGGGCGCCAGAGCAGCAACACCACCACCGCGAGTATCGCGACAATCGTCGTCGCGTTCCGTTTGTTCGCCATCTGGTTACCTTCAATCGAAAATGAGCCGCCGGCCCATGCGAGCCGACGGCAGGTTACAGTACCGGTCTACGCCGTTTTCTCTACCACGCGGGGAAGGGATAGACGGGTTTGGCCGTCGCGGCATCGAACGGCCAGATTACTTCCTGGCGGCCATTCTGCCACTGCAGGATCTTCTGGTTCTTTACACCCTGGTGCTTGATGATATTCGAGGGGGTAAACGTGACCGTCTGCCCGAGCGGCGAGTCGTAGTTGGTCGCGGCCAGAGCCTTGATCAGAGCTTCGGTGTCGGTAGAACCGGCGCGCTTGATGGCGTCGGCGGCGATATAGACAGCCGAGTACGACAGCGGGGCAAAGTAGGTAGCCGGCTCGATGCCGAACTTGGCCACGAAGCCGTCATAGAACTTCTTGCTTACCGGGCTGATGTCGTTGATAGACGGAGCCCACATGCCGTACAGCATCACGTTGTTGGCCAGCGAAGAGGCGCCAAAGTCGGCGGGCCATCCGGGAGGCGCTCCGAGGTAGATGCCGGGGTTGAACTTCATGGCCTTGGACTGCTCGAGGAGGGGCAGAGCGTCGGCTTCCCAGCCAGCCCACAGGAACAGGTCGGGCTGGAAGTCTTTGGCGGCCTTGAGCACCGCCGCGTAGTCACCACCGCCGAGAGCCGCGCTCTTGAAGGGCGCGCCGTCGATAATGTAGCGGTCATCGGCGCCGAAGAGCACCTTGGTCGCGTCGTAGGAAGCCTTGCCGAAGGCGCCTTCTTCGTACGCGAGGAACAGTTTCTTGATCTGTATCTCGGGATACTTTTCCTGGATGGCGGCCCAGCCTTCTGCATAGCTGGCGCCCTGGTTGTAGTCCCACGGGTGCAGGTGGAAGTACCAGTTGGCGTCCGCGCCGAGAGCCTCTTCTACTTTGAACGAGGCAGCGCCGGTAGCCAGGTACACCTTGTTGTACTTCTTGAGCACGGGGATCTGGCCGAGAGCGACGCCGGAGGCCATGCCGCCGATGAGCATATCGACTTTATCTACCGTGATGAGCTTCTCGAACGCCGAGGCGCCCTTGTCAGCCTTCATCTCGTCGTCAATCACGATGAGCTCAAGCTTGTGGCCGTTGATACCGCCAGCCGCGTTTATTTCGTCTACGGCCTGCTGGGCTGCCATGCTGCCCTGCTTGCCCGTGATGTCGCCGAGCGGCCAGGTGCCGCCAAGCTTGATGGTCGCGGGCTCGCCAGCAGCCGCGGCCGCGCCGTCCTTGCCACCCATGGCGAACGCTGAGACGGCCATCGTGACAATCACGAGGATCGCTAACGCTTTCTTCATCTCTGTCCTCCTTGAAACCTGACGGGCGCCCACGCGCCCGATTATTGAAACGGCGAATGCGATGTACAACCGCATCCCGCCATCAGAAGCCTTACAGTGTCAGCCCGCCGTCTACCCGAAGCACCTGCCCGTTGACAAACGAACCTTCGTCACACGCAAGAAACAGCACGCCGTTGGCTATGTCCTGGATCTCGGCGAGGCGGCCCAGCGGCGTGCGCGCAATTATCGGTTCGAGCACCTTCTCGGGCACCGTCTCGATCATCGGCGTGCGGGTGTAGCCGGGAGCCACGCAGTTGGCACGAATCTTGGCGCCCTTGCGAGAGAACTCGCGGGCCCAGCCCTTGGTCATCGTCACGACGCCGCCCTTGGTAGCCGCGTAGTTGGTCTGGCCGATGTTGCCGTCCATGCCGACGATGCTGGATATGGAGACGATGGAACCCGAACCGCTTTCCATCATCACGGGGGCGATGTACTTGGTCATCAGGAACGGTCCCTTGAGGTTGACGTTGATTACCGCGTCCCAGTCGGACTCGCTCATCTTGTGGATCAGCGCGTCCTTGGTGATGCCCGCGTTGTTGACGAGCACGTCTATGCGGCCGTACTCGGCTTTTGCCTTCTGCACAAACGCTTCGACAGCCGCGCCGTCGGTCACGTTTACCACCGCGCCTTTGACGCAGGGAATGGCCTGTTCCATCGCTTCGAGTTCAGCGGCGTTCATATCCAGGGCCCAGACGCGCAGCGCGCCTTCACGGGCGAAGGTCTCCACGATGCCGCGGCCGATGCCACGGGCGCCACCAGTGACGACGCACACCTTGTCTTTCATTCTTTCCATATTACTGCTCCTATCAAGTACGCCCGTTGCCTCGCAACGACGTTGTTATTCTTCGTACGGCCCCCAGCGGACGACGCTCGCGGCCCAGACGAAGCCCAGCCCCGCTCCTACGAGCACGATCGAGTCACCATCGTGGATCTTGCCCGCGTCCAGCCCCAGCCGTATGGACAAGAGCTGGTCGTTCTGCCCCACGTGGCCGTACTCGTCCAGGTACGTCGTTTTTGACTCATCGACACCGAGCTCGGCGAGTATCGCGTCGTGCGCGCTCCTCTTGAAGTGCAGTACCGCGAGATAGCCTATGTCCGCCCTCGACAGTCCGCCGGACAGCTCGAGCGCGCGGTCTATAACCCAGTAGAAGTTTGGTAGCGTCTTTTCGCCGAGCTGAGCCTTGAACGCGGGCTCGTCCGGCACGATAAAGTGCGCGCGTTCAAGGTCGGCAGCCTTGGGCGGCCAGGTCTTCGCGCCGAGCGTCGGGATAACGCAGCCCAGGCTCAGCGAGCCATCGCCCTTGAACGCCGAGCCGAGCACGACGTTTCGGCCAGCATTCTTGCGCAACACCAGAGCCGATCCACCCGAGCCTATGTCCATCATGAAGCGGGTCGTGGGTTCGGCAAGGTCGATGAGGTCGTTATTGCGATAGCCGGAAACGAGCAGCACCGTCTCGAGGTCCGGCCGGGTAAGCATCATACTCTTCGCTATATCGAGCGCGGCCATCATCGAACCGCACATAGCCTCCATGTCAAAGCTCCACGCGTTGGAAGCACCCAGCTCGTTGGCTACGTACAGGCCAGCCAGCCAGCACGCGTAATCTTTGTGCTGAGCCCCGCACCACAATACGAGGTCTATATCGGCACCGGTTACACCCGCATCGGCCATGGCTACCCTGGCAGCCTTTACGCCCATTACGGCGGTCGTATCTTCTGGACCGGCCACGGGCTTGCGCTTTACGCCAAACTTGGTGGCTATAACTGCTTCGGGTACGCCGGTAGCTTGGGCCAGCTCAGCCGCGCTCTGGTGGCTTTCGGGCACATACACCCCGATCCCGCATATTCCAACGTGCATCGCTACCCCTTGTTTAGGTGAATCAGCTCTCATCTATATATTTACCGGTTTTTAAAATCCGTCAAGTAAAAAAATGCATAATTTTGCGCATACCGCGCAATTTATGTCGCATTCTACTTTTTTCCTTGTCAATTTGACGGAGCAGTTCTATAATACCGGCGAGAAGCGTGAATCGTCTCTCAGTTTCAGGCAGGATGGAGCGTCGAGTATGGCAGACCAGGATAGCGGTACGCAAGCCAGAATACTGGAAACAGCTGTACGACTGTTCTCGTCCCGCTGGTACTCTTCTGTTTCTGTAGCGGAGATTTGCCGGGAGTCGGGCTTGTCCAACGGCATATTTTACCGCTACTTCCCTAACAAGGAAGCGCTCGTCATCCATATACTGGAAGAAGTCATAGACCAGGTCGCGGAAGCGCTTGAAGAGATAGAAGGAAGTAGCCTGGAGCAGCGCATAGAATCCATGGCAGGTATTCTCGTCAGCTTTACCGCGGAGCATCCCGACCTGATCACCGTGTTTCGCGAAGGACAGTACCGATACTTCGAATATGAGCGCCGACTAACGGACATGTACCGTCGCGTGCTGTCGCGCGTTCTCGGCAGGGCCGCGAGCGTATCCGAATACCTGGTAGCGATTGGCGGCCTGAGGTTTGCCGCGATTCGGGCTGCGCTGCAGGGTGCGAGCGTCTCAGTACGAGCTCTGGCCGATATAATAGCCCACGGAGCCTTCAGCGGCATGTCCTGGGACGCCGACAAGGTGTTCAACATAACGGTAACGCCGCCAGCGATAAGCCTCGGTGACTCGAGCCGCGAACGCCTCATGAAGGCCGGCAAGCGGCTCTTTGGCGAGCGCGGCTATCACGCCGTCAACATACACGAAATAACAGACGCCGCCGACCTGTCGGTGGGAGCATTCTACAAATACTTTGAAGGCAAGGACGCCTTCTTCCGCGAACAGATAACGTCGGTTGGCCATGAAGTGAGGCGTTTTATTTCCGCGAATCTGACGCCCGGCCTCAACAGGCTCGAAGAGGAGATGCAGGGAATCTTCCTTTTTGGCGTGTATCTGTCGCTTGACCCGTGGTGCTACAACATCGCGCGCGAAGGCGAGTTTGTAGCGCCCGCGACGGTGCGGGAGTACTACACCTCGTTCCGGCGCGGCTACCTGAAGATGGGAACCGCGGGTCTGTCCCCGGCGGCCGTCGAAGCGGATGCCCTGTACCTTGACAGCGCCATAGAGTTCTTCATGGGAATATCGCACTACTACGGCATGGAAGTAGCCTTCGACAAATCTCCGCACAACGCGCGAGCCATAGTCGAAGGCGTCGGCGACTGCCTTATCAACGGCTTGAGCTCGCGTCGGCAGGCGCCATAACAGGAGGTACAGATGGCCAAGGCCAAGATAGTCGGAACCGGTGTATACGCGCCGGGAACGCCCATCGACAATGCTGAACTCATGAAACTGGCGGGCATCGAGTTTGACGCCGAGAAGCTTGAATCAAAGATCGGCATCAAGGCGCGGCACATAGCACGGCTGCGCGGCATAGACGAAACAAGCGCCGACTTTGCAGAAAAAGCCGCGCGCGCCGCGCTGGCCAACGCAGAGATCGACCCCATGGACGTGGACCTCTTCGTCGTGGGCACCGATACGCCCGAGTACATCAGCCCCGCCACGTCGATACTCGTGCAAGGCCGCCTGCAAAAAGGCCAGCGCGACACCGGCGTCTTTGACGTAGGAGCCTCGTGCGCCAGCTTTGTCACGGCGTTCGACGCTGTCGCCCGCATGATGGCCGGCGACGCGTCGTTGCGTACCGCCGTCGTCGTTGGCGTGTACAACATGCCGGCGTACATCCGCCCCGGCGACGCGTTTGGCTGGTCCATCTTCGCTGACGGTGCCGGAGCCGTGGTGCTGTCACGCACGGAGGACGACGACCCGTCGGGTTACATCGCGGGCAAGCTGGTGTCCGACGGCACGCAGTGGGACTACGTGGGCGTGTACGCGGGTGGCACGCGCAAACCGGTAACGCACGAGTTGCTCGAAGCCAACACCTGGGGTCTCGAACTGCTGCAGCGCCTACCTGGCGACCGCAACCTCAAGCTGTGGCCGCCCATCATCCGCGCGCTGTGCGACAAAGGCGGCGTGCCGCTGGAGCGGGTTTCCAGGTTTGTGCTCACCCAGATAAACAAGAGCGTCATTGGCGACGTCATGGACGCGCTCGGACGCCCCAGGGACGCCGCTCCCACGGTGATGGACCGCTACGGCTACACGGGCTCTGGCTGTGTCCCCATGGCTTTCCATCACGCCGTCATTGACGGGCTTGTACGGCGCGGCGACCCGGTCGTGTTCTGCGCGTCCGGTGCTGGCTTTGCCGTCGGCGCGAACCTGTTTACCTATTGAGATTATGAACGCGCAAGACGAACGAAGAGGATACGAGAATTAGAGGAAAGAAAGAGAAGAAAATTTTTCTTTGCTTAACTCTTTCCTGTCTCTTTTCCTCTTATTCTCTTCGTTCTTTACCTATAAGGAGGCATCTATGTCCAAGTGGGATGACATGTACCGTTCAAGGATACGCCCGATAGACGAGGCGATTCAGTGTATCAAGAGTGGCTATGACGTGGTAGTCGGGCAGTGCGCCAGCGAGCCCCAGGGGACGATGGCAAGGCTGCACACCCTGGCGCCCGCCGTGCGCGACGTCCGGGTCTTTTCAGTGTTGACGCTCAAGCCCTACGACTTCTACATGAAGCCCGAGATGCGCGAGCACTTCGAGCTGGCCAGCTGGTTCCACGCGCCCGGCTCCCGTTCAGCTCTCAAAGCCGGTACCGGCACGGTTACCTACGTACCCAACATGCTGCACCGTGCTGCTACCGACCGCATACACGCGCGCCC
>JAFGUM010000349.1 GCA_016938515.1 Spirochaetales bacterium
TCCAGCAGCTTGTGGAACATAATCAGGGTAGCCAGCCCAAAAAGCAGGGAGATAGTCCTGGTTTGCACACTGCCGTATCCAAATATGGCGAAAACGAGCGCTTGTACGCCATGGAAAATCACCTTGAGCGCGTGCGGCGCCCGCGGTATGAGGTCAAAAAAAGGCTCGGTAACGGTGAAGCTTCCTTCGTTCAACCACGCGCGGCTCAGGCCACTCAGCCACGGTTCATCGCTGTGCACGGAGGGGTACGAACTCAAGGACGGGACGCTCAGAAAAAGATAAATAAAGATATATAAATTGATAAAAAATACATTTAAACACTTGCGCAAGGAGGGCTTTTGGTGTAAATTCATATCGATAATACTATAGCATGATTTTGCTATTATTGAATCCCGCCAGAGCTTGTTGCGCGTGCGGTTCTGACTCGATAGATTGGGAGGTTTTTGATGGAGAGGGTAAAAAAAACATTTGTTATTTCTTTGTCCTTGTTGGCTTTAGCTCTTATATTGGGATCATGTGGGCCACAGTATGAGGAAAGCGGCAAGCAGATCATATCAGCCAAGGACGCTCTGTCCGTCATAGCTGCGGATGGCGTAGTGCTCGTGGATGCGCGCACTATTCCGGACTACATGGAAGGGCACGTATCTGGTGCCGTCTGCATCTCCAGGGACGACATAATGGTCAACTATCCGTACCCCAACCTGGTAGCGGATAAGAGCCAGATCAGCTTTGCCCTCGGTATGCGCGGCATACGCCCGGACTCCCGCGTCGTCATCTACGATGGCAACCAGAATATGGACGCCGCGCGGCTCTGGTGGACCATGGTCGCTTATGGCCACGATCCCGACAAGGTGCAGGTCGTAAGCGGAGGCTTCAAAGCGCTCAAGGAGGCTGGTGCCGCTGTCGATGCCGAGTTCGTAAACCCTGAGGTTGTTGAATACGCTGCCAAGGATCTCGATGCCTCCATGCTGGCTACAAAAGCCGAGGTGCAGGCCCAGGTGGACGCTCCGGACCCCAAGACTGTTATCATCGATACGCGTACAGATGAAGAGTACAAAGCGGGCACTATCCCCGGTTCGATACACATCAATTTTACGCGCAACAACGTCGTAGAAGGTACGTACCGACCTATTTCGCAGATTCGAATAATTTATATGGACAAAGAGATCGTACCCGAGAAGACGGCCATCCTGTTCTGCAAGACCTCGGTGAGAGGCGCGCAGACGTACCTGGCCCTGTACAACGCGGGTTATCGCAATCTCAAGCTGTACGATGGCGCATGGGTTGAGTGGACCGGCAACGCGGATGCTCCAACCCAGGCTCCGCAATCCACGGATCTTCCCGTCTTGAATGCTCAGGACGGATCTTAGTTGAACGAGAGTTTTTAGCCCAAGGAGTGAGCCATGAATCGTATCAAACGTGTACTCGCGGTTCTTTTGTTACTGGGGCTGGTTACCGCCCTGTATGCGCAAAATCCCGCGACCAGCGCCCTCGCGACCAGCAAGGCGAACGCGTACCTGGCGGATATGCCCGCCGACATTTACAAGCTCCCGCAGGCTGACCTTATCAATAAGGTCAAGGCCAGCGAGGATATCGTCATCCTGGACATCAGGCAGGCGGCAGACTACAACAAGGGACACGTCAAGGGCGCCATCAACGTACCCTGGGGAACATCCTTTGGTTCCGCGCTCAATTACCTGCCCACGAACAAGCCGGTGATGGTGTACTGCTATACCGGTCAGACCGCGGCTCAGGCTACCACGCTGCTCAACGTGGCTGGTGTCCAGGCCCGTTCGGTCAACCTCGGCTTCAACCTGGGCATCTCCAAGGTGGAAGGCGTTGGCATGTTCCTCGAAGTTACCCCCAGGCCCCTCGTCGCAAGCGGTGCCAAGTACGACCCGGCGCTTAAGAAGATCTTCGAGACCTACTTTGCGGACCTGGGCAAAGTAACCGGCACCATCTACGCCAACAACATTATCGCTGAAGAAGAAGCCAAGAAGCTTCTGGACTCAGGCGCGCCGAACGTGCAGTTCGTGTCTGTCCGAAGCGCTGCCGATTACGCGAAGGGGCACATCAAGGGCGCTATCAACGTTCCCTGGGGCAAGGGTATGCAGACCAAGTTCCCGGCTCTGCCGAGGAACAAGAAGCTGATCGTCTACTGCTACACCGGCCAGACCGCCGGCCAGACCGTCGCGGCTCTCCGCCTGCTCGGTTATGACGCTGTCAGCCTGCGCGGCGGCATGGGTATGCCTGCCAACGCTCCAAGCGGCTGGGCAAACAAAGGGTATCCCGTAGTTCAGTAATATTCAGACTGGGTAAGCGATTATGACAAGCCCGTCCGGTTATGCCGGGCGGGCTTTTTTAGGTGTGCGGTAATCAAGCGTTTTAAGACCGCTTTTGTTCAAA
>JAFGUM010000037.1 GCA_016938515.1 Spirochaetales bacterium
ACGGTAAACGCGGAGAAGCCGGCGAACCAGAACCCTGGTCCTTCCACTTTCTTCCAGGAACGTACCCAGGTATACCCCGAAAGAATGAGGAATGCCACGTTGATCGCGGTCAGGGACAGCAGCACACTGATGGCGTCTATGGACACGTTGTTATCCTTGCAGTCAGTATGCGATGTCAGTAAATAAAATGCAACACACAAAATCGGCGGAAATGTCTTGATGCGTCGCACGCGCGCGGGTACAGTTGACGCGTCATGGTGCGCCGCGGGAGACACAAAAACAGCCAGTCGCTCATTCTCATCGTCCTCAGCGTCGTGCTGTCGGCGTCGTGCCGTCCGGAGCCACCCATCCTTCCAGCCTCGGTCGATACAGCCGCGATGGCGCGACCGGATCCGCTTCTGGAGCGAGCCGCTGCGCTGGTGGCGCAGATGGACGATAGGGCGCTCGCCGGCCAGGTAGTTATGATGGGCGTCGACGGCCTTGATGAGCCATCCGCCGCGAGCGTAGAGGCGCTTGGGCTTATCAAGCCAGGCGCTGTGGTGCTGTTTGGCTTCAACATTTCTCTGGATCCGCGCGCGGTTGCCTCCCTGACGCGCGGCATACGATCCGCGGTAGGGGATACCGGGCTACCGCCCTTCGTAGCGATAGACCATGAGGGTGGTTCCGTGTACCGCTTCAAAGGCGGGCTGACGCGGCTGCCGTCTGCGCGCGCGATGGGTGCGGCTTCGTCCGGCGGGGCAACCGCGGTGGCAGTCGCCGCCGGCGCGGCCGCAGGTAGTGAACTTTTCGCACTCGGGATCACGATGAACCTGGCTCCGGTAGTGGAGGCGGCGGGTAACGGTTCTGGAAGCTTTATGGGAGACAGGGTCTGGTCTGATTCGCCATACCTGGCTGGCCTGCTCTCTGGCGCCTTCATTGAAGCGTGCCAGCGCGAAGGCGTTGCCGCGGTGGCAAAGCACTTTCCCGGCAACGCGGCTGTGGACCCCCACCGCGGTCTCCCGGTGATTGCCGCGCCTCGCGTCGTGATCGAGGGCGCGTACTACGCGCCGTTCCGCGCGGCCATAGGCGCGGGCGCGTCGGCGGTGATGCTGTCGCACGCTCTCGTTCCGGCGCTTGATCCCGACGCGCCGGCAAGCTTGTCGTCGCGCGTCATCGCTTCGCTCAAAGGCGAGCTGGGGTTTGATGGCATAGTAATGACCGATGACCTCGTAATGGCGGCGCTCGACGGGTACGGTGATCTGGGTGAAGTAGCCATCGCCGCGCTTCGGGCAGGAGTCGACATGCTGATGCTCTCGGGGGGAAGGCCGGCAGCCCAGGCGTGGTCGGCCATCGTCACCGCGCTGCAGGAAGGCACGCTGCCGCGATCCCGGCTCCAGGATGCCGCGATCCGTATCGTGCGCCAGAAGCTGGCGCTGTCTATGGATGCGGAAGGTGACGACGGATGGGATGCCAGGCTCGACGCCTTCGAGTCAACCGTAGAGGGCAATCGGGCGGCCTTGGCGGCAGCCCTGTCTGGCGGTGCTCCGTAGTAGCTAAGCCGTGCGCTCGTTCATGCCGATTATCATAGGGTGAAAGCGAACGGCGCTTCTCTACTGTTGATCGCCTCACTTATCTGCGCCCCGGTCGCAGCGCGCGCTGATGATCTTCTCATCGCCGCTGCCGATCTGCGCATCGAGCAGCGGGACGATGGTGGCTACCACCTGTTCGTCAAGGCCAGAGAAGGGCTGGGCAGTGTTCTCCTCGTGGAGAGTACGAAGGATCCCGGCGGCGCCGCCGACAATTATGCGTACCGAGCGGAAGCCTGGAATCCCGTAAACGGTGACGAGAAGCGCATGCTCAACGGGCAGTTTATGGATCCAGCCAGTGGTGTCCTTTCGCTTATAGACTCTACCCCAGAGCCGGATGCCACCTTTGGCCAGGCGTTTCACGTTTTTATCCCGTGGGTCGTCTCGTACGGGTACTCGTGGTCCAGGAACGGGCGCGAGTTTATTGCGGATGGCACGTTCGTCAATATTCGAGCCTTTGCCAAGGCATACGCCGATTATACCGGGCCATTTCTGGACAATCCGTACCGTATTTCGGTAACGCAAAAGCCTTTCCCACGGCCCAAGCCCGTGGTGATACCGGCCATCGAACCCCCAGAAACCCTCGTCGCGCCGACTCCGGAGCCCACAGCTCCCGATACGTCCATGTACATGCCTGAAACTCTTCGTTCGTTCGAGTCCATCGCCAAGTCTGGCAAAGGAGCGCTTTCGTACTCCCAGGGAGAGTCTGACATAGTTCCCGCCCTTGGCAAGATACTCGACGAGGTAGAGGGTGATGAGCTCGACCTTGTCATCTGCCTTGATACCACAGATTCCATGGCCGACGATATAGAGGCCGTCAAGACGAGCTTGCCGGCGATGGTGCGGGAAAAAACGGCGCGTTTCTCGTCATTCAGGCTGGGACTCGTACTGTACAAGGACTATTTTGAAGACTATGTCGTCAAACGCATTGAGTTTACCCGTGACGTTGATGCTTTTACACAAGCGGTTACGCGGGTACGCGTCGCTGGTGGCCGGGATATTCCCGAAGCGGTGTACGAAGCGTTGTATGAGGCGTTGGTCGGGTACGACTGGTCGGCGCATACGAAGCGTATCGTTCTTATAGGCGACGCGCCTGCCCATCCCCTGCCGCGCGGCAAGATAGACAGGACCATGGTTGAAAAGAAAGCCGCTGAAGCCGGTGTTACGATAGACGTAATAATTCTGCCGCACTGACGCCAGCCTTTTTATTTGCACTTGGGCGCGCATCATAGTACAATCGCCCGGGTTGCCATGCGCGCGGTGAGGCGGATCAAGAGGAATGGAGCACAGCTGGATGAAACGAGAACGAAGGGGCAAGAACGGCGTTGAGTTCCTGGAACGACTGGCCAGCCCCAGGGTTCTCTCTGTACTGGTACTCGTGCTCGTGTTTTGTTTCGCGTTTACTGGCTCGACCGCTGTTGCTCCCCTGGCTGCTCCGCAGGATTCAATCGGATCTGTCGACCCTGTAGATGCGCTCGGTTTTGACCCCGGCGGCGGGTTGGAGCTGGAGGCGGATCTGCCTCCGCCACCAGACCAGGGCCTGTATTACTCGGTGTACAGAGTAGTCAAGGGTGACACGATTTCAGAAATTGCCCAGCGCTACGACGTAACGACAGATGCTATCGTTACCTTCAACGGCATCACCAACGCGCGCACGCTTTCAATAGGACGGTACCTCAAGATACCCAACCTCAACGGCATTCTCTATGAGACCAAACGGGGTGACACCGTGGAGTCGCTCGCCGCTTCGTACGGCGTGTCGGCTGAACGCATCCTTGAACTCAACCATCTCGACGACGGCTCCGTACCCGCTGGCCGCCAGCTTTTTCTGCCTGACGCGAGGCTATCCAGCTGGACGTTGCGCGAGATTTCCGGCGACCTGTTCTCGTGGCCGGTGCGCGGCTGGATTACCAGCTGGTACGGCTGGCGCAACGATCCGTTTTCCGGCGCCAGGAGTTTTCACACGGGTATAGATATTGGCGCCAGCAGGGGAACCCCGGTGCGCGCCGCCATGGAAGGAGTCGTGGCGGCTACGGGATATTCGTCGGTTTCGGGCAACTACGTGTTGCTCAGGCACCATTCTGGCTACACGTCCCTGTACGCGCATCTAGACCGCATAGACGTCAGGTCGGGGCGCAGCGTAACGCAGTCAACGGTGCTTGGCGCGCTTGGCAGCACTGGGTACAGTACTGGCCCGCACCTGCACTTTACCGTAAGCAAGAACGGCCGTACGCTCAATCCGATGACGGTGCTCAGGTAAGCACTTCGCTTCTCCATTCCGGCGTATCTCGTTTGACAGCTTACCCCTTTTGGACTACGATGCCTTCACCATGAGAACGCTCCAGGGCATTCCTGCCTCACCCGGTATAGCCATAGGCCACGCCTTTGCCTTCCTCGACGATGAAGAGCCGATGATCCCTCGATACACCGTTACCGAGCGTGAGCTGGATGGCGAATGGGAGCGGTTTATCGTAGCCGTGGGCAAATCCAAGGATGATGTGTCTTCGATGCGAGACCGGGCTACGAGGGAGATGGGGCAGGAACACGGCGCGATTTTCGACGCTCACCTGCTTATGCTGGACGATCCCGAGGTTCACGATACTATAGAAAATTCCCTGCGGGAGTCGCTGCTCAACATAGAGTGGGTCGTACACCAGTACGAGCAAGCTACGGTCAAGCAGCTCGAAGGGCTCGACGACCCCGTTTTGCAGGAACGCACCGTAGACGTTCACGACATAACGCGCCGCATACTCAACCACCTGATGCTCCGCGAGCGCTTTTCCCTGGCCGATCTGGATAGAGACGTCGTGCTGATAGCGAGGAACCTCCTGCCGTCAGACATGATTTCAATGAATCGCGCCAGAGTGCTGGCGATCGTCATGGATGCGGGAGGCAAGACGAGCCATACCGCCATCCTCGCGCGGGCGTTCGAGATACCAGCTGTTTTGGGCCTGGGTGGCGTAACCAGGCTCATTAAGAACGGCGATACCGTCATCGTAGACGGCAATACCGGCGACGTACGCGTCGAACCGGATGGCCAGACGCTGGAGCGTTACCGGCGGGTGCGCCAGAAGATGGCGGAGCGGGACGTGGATCTGGCATCGATCGCCGCCTTGCCCGCTTCGACGTCTGATGGCAGGGTAGTGCTTATCAAGGCCAATATAGAAGTGGCGGAGGAGATAGATTCTGTGCTGCGTCACGGAGCCTCGGGCGTGGGGTTGTTCCGCTCTGAGTTCCTGTTCCTGCAGCCTGGAAGGGCGCCAAGCGAGGAAACGCAGTATCTGGCGTACCGTAGGGTGCTTGAGAAGATGAATGGTCTGCCCGTGACCATACGGACGCTGGACATCGGCGGTGACAAGGCCATCCCCGACCTCGCCATCGAGGAAGAGAAAAATCCTCTTCTCGGTTGGCGGGCTATCCGGTACTGCCTCTCCGATCCGGACCTGTTTCAGGATCAGCTCCGCGCGATACTGCGTGCCAGCGCCTACGGGGATGCCCGCATCATGTTCCCGCTGATTTCCGGCCCCGGTGAGCTGGATGCAGCTATCGCCTCCCTCGACGAAGCCAAGACTGAGTGTCGCCGTAGGGGCCAGCAGTTCCGCGAGGACATACCGGTAGGCATAATGATCGAGGTACCGAGCGCGGCCATGATAGCCGACATACTGGCCACCAAGGTGGACTTTTTCTCCATAGGCACGAACGACCTCATTCAGTATACCATCGCGGTGGACCGGGGCAACGAGAAGGTTGCGTACCTGCACGAACCCTTCCATCCGGCCGTGCTCAGGCTGGTAAAAAAAATCATAGACGACGGCCACGCCGCCGGCATCCCGGTGTCGATGTGCGGAGAGATGGCCAGCGACCCATTTGCCGCCGTCGTGCTGCTGGGCATGGGGCTTGATGAGTTCTCGATGTCGGCTGTCTCGGTTCCGGATGTTAAGAGGACTATACGTTCGGTTGGGTACGCTGATGCCCAGACGCTCGCCGCTGAAGTGCTGGCGCTTACCTCCCACCAGGAAACCGAAGCCTTCCTCGCGCATCGCCTGGCAGACAAGGTGTCCCGAAGCGGCTAGAACTCTGATCTGGAGGCTTCCTGTTCATCTGCCTCGACAGGCTCCTAGCTTAATGGTGCGCTTCCGGTGTATCATTAAATACTCATGAACGAAGAAACCACGACAGTACCGACGCGCACTCGTTGGCAGGGTTTGCCAAC
>JAFGUM010000350.1 GCA_016938515.1 Spirochaetales bacterium
ACGACGACGCGACGACCCTCGTCCGCGCGGCTTTCCCGGACACGAGCAGGCCAGAAGCTTCCAAGCTGGCTTCGGCCATAGCCAGGGCCAAAGACTACGGCCTGGATCCTGATTCTCCCGAGCTGGACCGGCACTTCCACGAGCGCGATTTCCGGCGCCGCTACGCCGCGTACCAGAACCGCCTCCGGGCCACCGGCAATGTAGACTTTGGCGACCTTATTGCCATGCCGGTGGCCGTACTTGAATCCGACCCGGTTATACGGGAGCGTACCCACGCACGCTTTCGCGTCATACTCGTAGACGAGTACCAGGATTCAAACGTAGCCCAGTTCCGCCTGCTCAAAGCGCTCGCTGGCCCCGACGCGTACGTCTGCGTCGTCGGCGACGACGATCAGAGCATCTACCGCTTCCGCGGCGCGGAAGTGCGCAACATCCTCAGCTTTCCCGAGGTTTTTCCCAACACGACCATCATCAGGCTCGAGCGCAACTACCGCTCGTACCAGAGCATCCTGGATATTGCGAGCGCCGTCGTCGAGAAAAACGAAGGCCGCCTCGGCAAGACGCTCAGGGCGACTAGAATGGGCGGAGATCGACCGGTTCTAGCGGTACTGCGAGACCACGACGAAGAAACAGCATACTGCGTGCGCATCATAGACGCGCACCTTCGCAGGGGCGGGTCATTCGCAGATGTGGCCATCCTGTACCGGACAAACGCTCAGTCGCTGGCGTTTGAGCGCGCGTTTCCGGCTTCCGGGGTGCCGTACAGGCTCGTGGGAGCGCTGCGCTTCTACGAGCGCGAAGAGGTAAAAGACGCGCTCGCCCTGCTTGCGCTGGCATCGAACCAGCGCGATGAGGTGGCTTTTCGCCGCGTGGCCAACAAACCGGCGCGCGGCGTCGGAGAGGCGAGCCTCGAAGCCGTCGTCGAGGCAGCTATCGAAGCCGATGGCGACCTCATTACGGCTGCCGGCGCAGCCCAGGCCCGATCGGCCAGGGCACGAGCCGGGCTCGCCTCCTTTGCCGCGCTTATGCGCTCGATGGCAGAGCGTCTGGGACCGAGCGATCCCGCTTATTATGGTGACGACGAGGCGAGCGAGCAGGCGACACCCGCCAAGCGCGCTAAAGACGAACCGCTATCCAGCCTCGTGGAGTTTGCCGTTCGGGAATCTGGCCTCCTTGACTATCACCGGGGGCAGGATGAGGTAGCCGGTACCCAGAAAGTCGCCAACCTGGACGAACTCGTAAACGCAGCGAGCGATTACCCGGCGACGAGGAGCGGGCTGTCAGCCTTCCTCGAAGCGGTAGAGCTGGACCGCGCGATGTCGTCCGGTGAAGCCGGCCAGGACGCGGTTACCCTCATCACGATGCACAACACCAAGGGTCTTGAGTTTCCCATCGTGATAATAACGGGTATGGAGCAGGGCCTGTTCCCCCGGGACGATGACGCCGATGAAGACCTCGAGGAGCAGCGCCGCCTGTTCTACGTGGCTCTGACCCGCGCCAAGGACGAGCTGCACCTGACGTACTGTCGGCGCCGCCTCTTCCGCGGCCGCGTCATGGACTACCAGCCGTCGCGCTTTCTCGCGGAGGTTCCTTCGTCGATGCTGCGTTCCTTTGGCGGCAAGCTGGACTTGTCAGCAGCGGAAGCGGCGGGCAAGTGGAAAGCCGGCACGACCGTCTACCACGACGACCACGGGACCGGCCACGTCGTACGGGTATCTCCTGCCGGTGAGGCGGGCGTCTGCGTGATGGTGCGCTTTGAAACCGGGCGAACGCTGCAGTTTTTTCCCAAATTCACGGGCAAGCTCGAGATACTGTCAGACTGAATCGGAGTAGGCATGGACGATTTGCTGCGGCTTTTGCCGCCAATCCGACGTATACGCGGCAACAGGCTGTACGCCGCTGACGGCCGCAGGTTTCTGGACCTGTGGCTAGACGATGGCCGGGGAATGCTCGGCGAGCGCGAGCGAGCAACGCGTGTACGTGCGGCCAACGCCTCGGACAAGGGGCTGATACGCCCCTACCCCGGCGTATACGACGCGCGTCTTGCTGCCGCTGTCGCCGCGACGTGGCCAGGCTTTACCGTGGTACGGCTGTACACCGACGAAACGCGCGCCATCACGGCGGCATCGCGCGCGCTCGGCATGGTCGCCGGCCAGGCTATTCTCGTCGATACGGCTCTCAGACCGGGCACGCTGCCACAATCGGCACCCACAAGCGACGGGTCCCCGGTCATCGCACTCGCGCGCGCCTTTATCACGGTGCCGGCTGACGTCGAGCTGGCCATGCCCCGTCTGCCCTGCCCCCGTCCCTGGGCCCCGCACTGCGTGATGGCCAGGGCGGGAAGCGCTGCCGCCGACGCCCTCGCGAGTGATCCCGGGGACATCGTCCCCGCCATGGCGCCTTTTGCCTCCGCCCGCGCCCTGGCCAGCCTGGCGAGCGCCGAGCGTGAAGGCTACGACGAAACGCTGTGGTCACGGTTTGATCGTCGCATGGGCGACTACTTCGAGCGGAGCGGCCCCTACCTGTTTGCAAAAGCGGAGGCAATCGACTACGAGCGCTTTTTCAGGGCAGCGTTGCGGGGAGGAGCCCTCGTCTCTCCCGTTGCGTCGGCCCCATCCATCGTGCCGCCTGATTTTGACGACGGAGAACTGGCGAAGCTTGCCGAAGCCCTGGCTAGCGGGCGGGGAGACTAGCGTGGCCCCCATACTACTAGCGCTGTTCACGATATTCATCTGGAGCACACTCGCTGTCCTCAGCGCGGGTACGTCTAATCTTCCTCCGTTGTTTGCCGTTGGTGTAGCGCTGTGCGTCGGGGGTCTCGTGGGCGTCGTGCGGATACGTGACTGGCGGGTTCCAGCCATCACGCTCGCGGTAGGCGTTGGAGGCATTTTTGGTTACCACGCCCTGTTGTTCGCCGCGTTCAGGCTCGCTCCCGCCGTCGAGGTGAACATCCTCAACTACCTCTGGCCGCTGCTCATCGTCGCGCTGACGCCGGTCTACCTCAAGGGCTTCTCGCTGGCTCCCGGGCACCTGATAGGTGCGACGCTCGGGCTCGCCGGCGCCGTACTGGTCGTTGGTGGTGGCAGGCTGTCGTTGGACATCGCTGGCCTTCCCGGTTACGCGCTCGCGGTACTCGCCGCGTTCGTATGGGCCAGCTATTCGCTGCTTACCAAGAGACTACCGGCATTCCCGACGGGAGCGGTAGGCCTGTTCTGTCTCGTCTCGGGAGTGCTGTCGCTTGGGCTGTGGGCCGGCGGCGAGCTCATTGCCGCCGAAACGCTGGCCCTGCCACGCGTCACCGCGACCGAGGCGGTTTTTCTGGTACTGCTGGGCATCGGGCCCATGGGCGGAGCGTTCTATACGTGGGACGCGTCGCTGAAGCGGGGTGACCCACGAACCATAGGCGCGCTCGCCTACCTGACACCCCTTCTGTCTACACTCAACCTCGTCGTCTTTGGCGGCATGAAACTGTCAGCGACGTCCGCCGCGGCTATGGGGCTCATCATCGGCGGCGCCCTCATCGGCTCCGGAGCCAGAGGCCGATCATCGCTGGACAAGCTAACTAGATGATTGTAGAGTCATATCAGGAGCTCATGCTATGCCTGTAGATGATTTTCCAGAAGACATCAGGGAAAAATACGAACTACACGAATGGAAACATGCGACAGCTATCCTTAAACATGATTTTCCGAATGAGTGGAAGGATATACTGGCAATTCTCAGAGCATTTAAGCTAAAGAGATCCTGGATAATGACTCCGGGTGGCCGTAAATCACAAATCGCGGATTTTATTGACGATTTCATGACGCAACGAGGATGGCAGGAAAAGCATTTCATGACCTCTGTCAACGTTGATGGTTCAAGGTATGATAGCCCTACGCATAAAATTGACTGTTACCGTAATCGAATAGCGCTGGAACTCGAATGG
>JAFGUM010000351.1 GCA_016938515.1 Spirochaetales bacterium
CACCGGGCCAGACCGCGTGGCCCCGTATGGGGCACGCTGGCTCAGATTGGTTATCCCCATTCTGATCATCCTGACAGCTATCGCGGCTGCGGTGTACGTCACGGTGGTGGTGGAAGACCACAGGCTGCGAGCTGAACTCGTAGACGAAGCGAGCATGCTGGCGTCTACGCTGAACAGCGATAGCGTGGATCAACTTGCGGCCAACCCGAACCAGCCGGACTCCATTATCAGAAGCCGCCTGAGCGCCGTACTCATGACCCTGCGCGCGAGCGTCCCCCGCTACGCCTCGGTCAGGCTTGTGGTTGCGTTGCCGGATGGCACGGTGGCGCACCTGACGAGCGGCGCTCCGGCTGGTTCCCCAGGATACGCAATCCCGGGACAGCCGATGACCACTGTCCCCCAGGAGCTGATACAGACGCTGGAACGAGGCGAACCCACAACGGCTGGCCCAGTAACGGATTCGCGTGGTAGCTGGATATCGGCGTACGCCCCCGTCGTTGCACGTACCGATCAGCGCGTAGTCGCGACCCTGGTCATCGACGTGGCCACACGGGACTGGTATCGGGAGCTCAGATCCAAACAGGGGCCGCACGCGCTATCGGCTTTAGCGGTCATCCTTATAATCCTGGTGGGCCGGACGATCCGGACTTCGTTCGCGCCTCAGCCGAATGCCTCCCCCAGATGGCTGCGATACCTGCTGGTTCTGCAACTTGCCGCGGGAGGTCTCGTCCTCACTACGAGCGCCGCGTGGATGGGTCACCGCTCACAGGTTGCCACCATGGCGGCGTCGTTTAGAAAAATAGCGTAGGAAAAAGGCCAGGAGCTGGCAGAACAGCTACGCATAATACGTGAAATTGAGCTGGAGAGCCTCGTGCGATTCATCGAGGCCAACGATGAGCTTAGCCCGGACGCGTTCAGAACCTTCTCGACGTATCTCACCAAAGACACCACGGTAGACCTATGGGCGTGGGTTCCCGTCGTCATGGAGGCGGGCAAAGGCAAGACCTACCCGCTGCTGTTCGTCGTGCCCGCGAACGCGGGGGACAGAGTCGTCGGCCTGGACCTGGGTTCTGATCCGCGCGCGAGGGCAATTCTGGAAGAAGCGATGACGAGCGGCAAAATCAGCGCTACAGCGCCTCTGGCGCTTGAAGCTGGCGCGCCCGAAACGATTCTTGTGCTCAAGCCCGTATACTCAGCGACTCAGCCCAGCCTGGTTCGGGGCTTTGCGCTCGCCGCGCTCAGCCCAGCGGTTTTTCTCGAGCGGCTCAGCCTTGGAGACAACCTGGCCCTGGAGCTGTCGCTGATTTCGGCTACGGCCCCTCCCCTGGCACTGGCGACGAGCGGCGATATGGATACCGCCCGCGCGAGCTATCTTTCCGCAACAAGGATGATCATGGCGTTTGGCAACGTATACGCGCTGCGCGCCTACGCGGGATCC
>JAFGUM010000352.1 GCA_016938515.1 Spirochaetales bacterium
ACCATTCGGCTGCTGGATCCGCCGCTCCACGAGTTTGTACCGCACACCAAGGCTGAAACCGAGGAGCTCGCCAAGTTCATCGGCGTCAAAGCCAAAGACCTGCAGCCCAAGATCGATAGCCTGCACGAATCAAACCCGATGCTCGGGCACCGTGGTTGCCGGCTCGCCATCACCTACCCCGAGATTTATGACACGCAGGTCGAGGCAATCATGCAGGCCGCTGTAGACTGCGCCAAGAAAAAGATTGCTGTTGCGCCTGAGATCATGATCCCCTTGATCTGCGATCCCAAAGAGCTGGACGTACTGCAGGCTCGCACCAAGAAGATAGTCGACGAGACGCTCGCCAAAGCCGGCGTCAAGATGAAGGTGCTTATCGGCACGATGATCGAAGTACCCCGAGCGGCTATTCTCGCCGACCAGGTAGCCAAGTACGCCGATTTCTTCAGCTACGGCACCAACGATCTTACGCAGATGACGTACGCCTTCAGCCGCGACGATGCCGGATCGTTCCTGCCCGAGTACATCAGCCAGGAAGTGCTGCCCAATAATCCAACCGAGACGATCGACGAGGAAGGCGTTGGCTTCTTAATGCGCCACGCCTCCGAGTACGGCCGCAAGACCAAGGCCGATCTCAAGCTCGGCATCTGCGGCGAGCAGGGTGGAGACCCCGCTACGATAGACTTCTGCTATCGCATCGGACTCAACTACGTGTCGTGCTCACCGTTCCGGGTTCCCATCGCCAGGCTCGCCGGAGCCCAGGCTGTGCTCCGCAACAGCAAGTAACGAGGTTTTTCAAGCAGGGGCTGTCTACTGGTTAGACAGCCCCTGTTTTTTACCTTGGCGCGCTTACGCGGATTTGGTATCGAGAAGTATCGTAACGGGTCCCATGTTCACGTAGGCTACCTCCATCGAAGCACCAAAAACACCTGAGTGCACTACAGGGACGATGCTGGCTATCATATCCTTGAATCGCTCGTAGAGCGCCTCTGCCTTTTCGGGCAGAGCCGCGTCGTTGTACGAGGGTCGCTTGCCTTTTTTTGTATCCGCCAGAAGCGTAAATTGCGAAACAACCAGTATGCCGCCACCGGTATCCAGTACCGACAGGTTCATGCGCTCTTCGCTGTCTTCAAAAATCCTCAAACCGGCTATTTTTGTGGCAAGCCATGCCGCGTCTCGCTCGTCATCTTCCTTGCCCACGCCCAGGTACACGAGCAATCCTGCGTCGATAGCACCAACAACGCTATCATCAACACGAATGGACGCGTTCTTTACCCTCTGAACAACAGCACGCACGTCTACCAGCTCCTTACTCTTCGTGTATGGCTACGCAGTC
>JAFGUM010000038.1 GCA_016938515.1 Spirochaetales bacterium
GGCGCCGCAACGGTAGCAGGCATTGAAGTAGCTCTCAGGGTCATCGAGTGAACTCGTCATGACGACGACGGCGTCGTGCCGGTGGAATCGCCGCTCGTGCGCAGCCTTGTCACGTATTTCACTCATCGCTGCTACCATTTCTATAGAACGTATCTGACGCGCGACTTCGAATCCGTCTATGCCGGGTAGCATGATATCGAGGAAAACAAAATCGTAGGGTTGTTCGCTCGAAGCTTGCCTGAAGGCTTCTATGGCTTCAGCCCCATCCTTGGCTATATCGCACGTGCCGTAGCGTTTGAGCATGTTGGTTATTATCTTCCTTGAGATAAAATCGTCATCGACGACGAGCATCGTAAAATCTGTACGCGTTGTCGGTGTCCCGGTGTTGTCAGCTTTGCTGGAGCTTTCAGCTTTGCTGGAGGTTTCAGCTTTGCTGGAAACCTCTGGCTGTACCGGTTTTGGCGCGGGTGCGTCTATCATGGAGTTCTGGGGCGAGGTCTGACCCTGTGCCACGCGATTCAGCACGTCTATCAGCTTGCCCGTGCCATCGGGCTCGGGTTGCCCGTCTCGTAGCGCGCGCGCTGAATCGGCAATGGAGTCGAGCGTCGCGAGGAACAGATCCATAAGCTGCTTGCTCGGCGCCAGGGTGTCGTTGCGTAGTTTTGCGGCTACGCTTTCAGCGGCGTGCGCTATAGCTCCAAGCTTTTCAAAGCCCAGCATCATCGAGTTGCCCTTGATGGTGTGCAGCGCGCGGAACAGCTCGTTGATGCGCTCCGGATCGGTGGATTCCTCGTAGTTGAGGATGCAGTCGTTGGCGCTCTGGATGTGCTCGGTTAGTTCCTGGTAAAACGTTGCCAGTATTTCTTTCATGTCGTTGTCCATGCGTCACCCCTTGAGTTGATGCTGTAATGATAGCGCTCCGCGCTGATTGAAGCCAGTGCCTTGAAGCCGCGGTAAAAGTATCGTACAGTGTTTTAATGCGAATGAGAGCGATTGCCGCCAGACTGGCCAGCGTGATGGCCGTCGTTTCAGCTGGCGCGTGCCTGTATGGCGTGAATACGACTATCTCCGTAGCACTGGCGCTTGCCGCGGCTGCGCTGGCGCTGTGGTCCAGTTTTGATGGTGGTAAGGTTGGCGGCGTTGTGGGCGAAGCGTCGCCACTGCCTGTTCAAGTTGACTCTGGCGATGCTGGGCAGCCTGAGCCGCTGGCATCCGAACCAGCGCCAGACGACGAGAAGCCTGACACAGCCGCTGGATTTGCCGATGCTGCCAGGCTCAGGCTACGTTTCGCCGACGCGGTGCTGGCCAAGGTTCCCGAACAAACGGAAGAGGCGGTGTTTTCTCTTATAGAGCGACTCGTCGCCATACGGGACGAATCGGCCAGAACCGCCAAGATCAGCTCGGCTACGGATGCCAGCGCGGATGGAACCGGGCAACCCGGCACCAATGAGATACTCGCTCTGGCTGAAAGCGCTCGCGCTACCATACAGGTAGTACGCGCCGCTCTCGTGAACATGCGCCAGCACGACAAGAGCGCGGCTACCGGCCTTGCAGCTCTGGGAAAGGAGCTCAACTCCGGTATGGAACTGCTCGCTGGAATTGAGGAGATTACGGAGCGATCCAGGCTCATAGCCATTAACATGGCCATAGAGGCGGCGCGTATAGGTTCGCAGGGCAATGGTTTCAAGGTTATCGTCAACGAGCTTAGAAAGCTCAACGACAAGATTGCTGATTTCTCAAAACAGGTTGCCGAGCTCCTGGGCAAGTTCAAGTCGTTCAATGAGTCTCTCATACAAAATTCCCTGGACGGATCGGCCATCGTTACGAAAGAAGTTGAGAA
>JAFGUM010000353.1 GCA_016938515.1 Spirochaetales bacterium
GACCTCCTTGAGATTCTTACCGGCATTCTCGATTACGTGCGATCCGAGAATTTTGACGGCTCCCTGCAAAGACTGACATTTCCACTACGGGCCTTCATGGAGCGAACCTGCGCCGCGTACCGGCAGGCCGCTGTGGGAAAGGGGCTTGAGTTTGACCTTGACGTTCAAGACGACGAGACGATAGAAACCGACCCGGATCGCCTGGATCGAGTCGTAGGCATTATCCTGGGCAACGCCATAAAGTTTACCGATAGCGGCAGCGTACGGGTACGCGCGTCAATAGAACGACGGGAAGGCAACGTGCCGCACCTCGTCGTCAGTGTTCGGGATACGGGAGCGGGAATTCCGGCTCAGGATCAGGAGCTCGTCTTCGAGTCGTTTGCCAAATCTACCCTGCCGGATCAGGCGCCTATCAGGGGTGCTGGCATAGGCCTCGCTCTGGCGCGCAATATCACGATGGTTCTTGGTGGAGAACTGCGCATGTCCAGCGAAGCGGGGACGGGTAGCGAGTTCTCGGTTATAGTGCCAGCCGCCGCGCCCGTGAAGGCGTCTATCGGAGAAGCAGGCCGCTATACTGTTCTCATCGTCGATGACAACGAGGTTAATCTGGAGTACATGCGTACGCTCGTCGAGAACGCGGGATTTCGGGTACACGTCGCGACGAGCGCCGCCGAGGCATTTCGCGTACTTGAAACGCACTACGTGGATGCCGGTCTGCTCGATATACGGATGCCGGGGTTCAGCGGAACGGAACTGGCCAAGGCCATTCGCGCCTACGCAGGGCCTCGGTACTCTCCCTCAATGCCGTTGTTCGCGATGACAGCCCAGGATATCGACGCGGAACAGGAATCGCTGAAGCTGTTCGAGCGCGTGTTTCCAAAGCCAACTGACATACGGCAGTTCTCTACGGCGCTGACGAACGCCATGTCAAACCGGGAGAATCTATCGGCCGCAGCGTTCAGGTCGGCGTACCCTCCACCCGGCATAGGGTTGAGCGGAGCCATAGCGCGCGTACAACTGGATGTAGACGCCGCGCTTACGGCGCTGTCGCTCGCTCTGTCTGGAACGAATGACACGCGGGTTGACATTCGAGCCGAAGCCGCGTTGTTGTCATCGGCTTTTCATCGGTTCTCGTGTTCTGGGGGAGCGGAATTCGTGCGCTTGTTCGTAGAGCACTATGCCAACGAAGACAGAGATGTACTCGTTGGCCTTCTGGATCGCATCAAGGGAATGCTTGAGACGGGTATAACCGCGTTGCGACCACTCGTGGATGACGAAGCGTGATAAGTACCCCCGGAACAGTCCTGGTCGTGGATGACGACGCGCTTAACCGGGAGGTTCTGCGTCGAATGCTCACGAAAATGGGCTGGACCATAGACCTCGCTTCTGGCGGCGTGGCGGCCATCGAGCTATGCAAGGCTACGCGCTATGACGTGATACTGGTAGACCTGCTGATGCCCGTCCTCGATGGTAGACAGACTGCGCTGGCGATACGAAGCGGCTACGAAGCTCGTGGGCACGATCCGTGCATCATCGCTGTTACCGGTCTGGAATGCGGCACGGGTACAGACGACGATTTTGACGCATGCCTGAGAAAACCCTTCGTAATGAGCGAGCTCACGGCGTGCGTATCAAAGGCGCTCGACGAGCGGCGCTGATACGTTTTCACGTGGACCAGCTATCGGCAGAGAAATATAAAACGTAGTACCAGAACCTGGGTCTGATTCTACTTCTATAGTACCGCTGTGCTTGTTGACGATGATGTCGTACGAAATGCTCAAGCCCAATCCAGTGCCTTTGCCC
>JAFGUM010000354.1 GCA_016938515.1 Spirochaetales bacterium
CGTCTGCCAGAACGCAATCGTGATAGGCTCCTCAAGCAATACGAAAAGCGGATGAGGGCATAGTAGCCGTGCGCGTGCTGTTTGCCGGCAGCCCAGAGATAGCGGTTCCCTCGCTCCGGATCTTCGCGGCCCGGGGCGATCTTGTCGGCGTGCTCACCAACCCTCCGTCGGCGAAAGGTCGCGGCCTCGGTGTCTCGGGCACACCGGTGGCCAGGGCGGCGGAGGAATTCGGGGTGCCAGTGCTGGCTCCGGAACGCCTCGGGCCAGCGGAGCGCGAAGCCGTCGCGGCCTTGCATCCTGATATTCTCGTTGTCTACGCGTACGGTACCATTTTTGGGCCAAAGTTCATGGCGCTGTTTCCCCGGGGGGGCATAAACGCGCATCCCTCGCTGCTGCCCCGCTGGCGGGGGCCGTCCCCGATACCCTACGCCATTCTTAATCGCGACGAGGTAACCGGGGTGAGCATACAACGCCTTGCTCCACTGATGGATCGCGGTGATGTCTTGTCCCGGCGCGTTTTGCCGCTGGATGGCACCGAGACCACGGCTACCCTTACGAGCCTGTGTGCCGAGATAGGCGCGGCCATGCTCGCGGGTGTTGTAGACGCCATAGCCGGGGGGGACGAACGGGGAGAGGCTCAGGATGAGGCGGAGGCCACATACAGCGCGGTGCTGACCCGTGAAGATGGCCTCATCGACTGGAACACCACAGCACTGGATATAGACGCCAGAATACGCGCGTTCGACCCGTGGCCAGGAGCCTTTACCAGCCTGGCTGGTGACAGGCTGGCTGTGCAGGCGTCCAGGCCCTACCCGCAGGAGAACAGCGCTGAACCGCCGGGAACCGTCGTTTCTGTAGACAAGTCCAGAGGTATAATGGTACAAACAGGTGAAGGCCTTCTTGGCCTCTCGCGTCTGCAGCTGCGCGGCAGGAAGGCCATGGATTTCAGGGATTTCGCGAACGGCGCGCGGGGCCTCGTCGGTTCCAGGTTCCGGGGAGAGCCCTGACGGGTCTCCATCGTACCTCGCCCCATCACGCAGCACGGGAGTCACGCATGGATCTTCGTTCGTTCTTCAATTTCCGTAAACTCGATAATCTTGATCCGCACCACTACCGCGTGGCAATCGTCTCACTCGTGTCGCTCGTCGTGTTGATGGGCTTGTCAGGGCTCATCGCCTTTTTTCTCGCGCTACGCGGCGAGGAACAGACGCTCGTACCCGATGTCGTAAACCTGGAACTGTCTACGGCTCTCGTAAAGCTGCAGGAAAAAGAGCTGTACCCCCGCATATCGCTGCGCTTCTCAAGTGACCCCGAGAGTCGTGGCCGCATCCTTGAGCAGGATCCCCAGCCAGGTGCCATCGTAAAAGCCGGGAGGCGCATCGCGCTTGTCGTATCGAGAGGTGCCGCCCAGGATAAGGTAGGCGACTACGTAGGCCAGACCATAGATGAGGTTAAAATCCACCTTCAAACAGTGTTTGGCTCGACGAGGCAGCTCATTACCGTACGCGAACCACCCGTGTACGTGTACGACAAAAGCCCCGCGGGTACCATCCTGGAACAGACTCCTTCACCCGAGGTGGAGCTGTCGGGGCCTACCCAGCTGACATTCGTCGTTTCCCGCGGCCCCGAGAAGGCCAAGGTCAAGGTGCCGGATCTGGTCGGGTTGTCGCTGCAAGACGCCACGCTTCAGATAGAAAAGGCGGGTATAGCCTTCCAGTTCAGCTTGAGGCAACCAGAGGGACGAGAACGGCCGGGTACCGTCGTGGCGCAGCTTACCGCGCCAGGAACGCTTGAGGATCCTTCCACTCCGGTGTCCATCGTGTTCGCCGTACCCGAGCCGGTCGAAGGTATGGCGACGGGGCTGCTCTCGCAGCAGCTGCCCGAGTATCCGTATCCTCTGCGCACGGTCCTCTACGCGGAGCCTCCGTCTGGCGAGCGTATTCCACTCATAGCGGTTGACCACCCGGGCAGGATGTTTACCATGCCATATTCGGTGCCGGAAGGCAGTGTGCTCGTGCTGCAGGTGCTCAACAAGGTCGTCTCTCGAGTGGAGGCTGGAAAATGAGCCAGGTGACGCGGCCCCGTGGCCTGCGTTCCAGAAAAGAACCCGTATATTCAGTAGAGATAGTACGCATCGCCCTGTACGACATTGGTCGATCCATAGACTTGATCAAGGCGGCGGCCTTGTTGCCAGGTACGCCGGGCATGCGCATAGCCAGGCGCCGCGACACGCCGTCGTCGTTGACGATGCCGGCGCCACTGTGCGTAGACCTTCGTTCCGGGCTCAACAGAACCTACGCGGAGGACGCTATCGAGGGTTTTGCCGCGTCGGCTCGCCTGTACGACGAGGGCGTCATGTCAATGGTCGTGCGATTGAAGGTCAACGCGACACTGCGGGAGCTACACGGCATAGAGGGTAAGCCGATCCTGCACGGCATCAGGGATCTGGATTCGTATATTGAGCAACGCTACAAGGCTGTGCTGGAACAGGTGCTCCCCGCGGTGGCGAATCTCAGACAAACACCAGAGAGCGAAGACTACCTCGCGTACTGCTTCGCCGACGTTGGTTCGGAGCCGGACCGTTTCCTTCGCGACAACGAGCGGAATATCACGACGCTGCTCCAGGGCGAGCCCTGGGACTACCCCGTACACGAGTCTCAGATTCGCAAGACCATGCAGAATCCTTTCTCGTACAGCAGCCGTGACCTGGCCGTCTTCGATATAGACCGTTGCATCATCATCGACACAGACAGGGACTACGAGGACGTGCTGCTCATTTGCGAGCTGGCCAACTACCAGTACCTCGAGCTGCGCACGCTGGACATGCTGCTGGACCGGTGGCTGGACGAAGCGGAAGACGATGTACACGCGATAGCAAGTCGTCGCTCTGGCAAGAAGATAAAAAC
>JAFGUM010000355.1 GCA_016938515.1 Spirochaetales bacterium
CGCCGGCAAGTAGCCGGACCACACAAGGAGATTCACATGAAACGCGTTATCAATTTCGCCGCCGGCCCGGCCGGCATTCCCGTAGAAGTACTGGAGCAGGCTCGCGACGAGATGCTCGATTGGAATGGCACCGGCTGTTCCGTGATGGAAGTATCACACCGTGGCAAAGAGTACGACGCCCTGCACATGGAGACGATGGACCTGTTCCGGGAACTCGCGGGTCTTCCCAAGGACTACAACGTACTCTTCACCACCGGCGGCGCGAGCACCCAGTTCCTCATGCTTCCGATGAACTACCTCGGTGAAGGCAAGGAAGCCGACTATATCGTTACCGGCAACTGGGCCCAGGGCGCGGTGAAGGAAGCCAAGCGATACGGCACCATCACGCATCCGGCCGATACGCACATGGGAAACGGTGTCTTCGTCGCCATCCCGAAGCAGGCAGAGCTTACGTTCAATCCCCGCGCGGAATACGTTCACTACACCTCCAACAACACGGTCGAAGGTACCGAGTGGAATTACATTCCCGACGTCCACGGCAAGCCTCTGGTCTGCGATATGTCCAGCGACATCTTCAGCCGTCCCCTCGACTTTACCAAGTTCAGCATGATCTACGCGGGCGCCCAGAAGAACCTCGGGCCATCCGGCGTTACCGTTACCGTCATCAGGGATGACTTCCTCGCGAAAGCCCACGACGACCTGCCCACCATGCTGTCGTACAAGGTGTTCAAGGAGAAATTCTCCATGCACAACACCCCGCCCTGCTTCTCGATATACATCCTCAACCTGGTGCTCAGGTGGCTCAAGAAGAATGGCGGCCTTGAAGCCATGGGCAAGGTAAACGACAGGAAGCAGCAACTTCTGTACTCGGCTATCGACAGCTCATCAGGCTATTACCGGGGCATCGCGCAGGTCGATTCACGGTCCTGGATGAACATCGACTTCAAGCTGCCCACTCCCGAACTCGACGCCAAGTTTGTGTCAGACGCGAAAGCTGCGGGCATCGTCCAGACCAAGGGTTATCGCACCATGGGCGGCATTCGCCTCTCGTGTTACAACGCCGTCAGCGTCAAGGATGTAGAGACGACCGTCCAGTTCATGCAGGATTTCAAGACCAGAAACCCGGCTTGATACAAGACTTGAAATACTAAAACATTGCCACGGAGGCACGGAGACACGGAGTTGAAGAAGATGGAGGAAGAGAGATGAAAATGAAATTATCTTTTCCTATCATAATCTTCCCCTCATCTTCCTCCGCGTCTCCGTGCCTCCGTGGTCTGATTCTTCTTATCTCTATTCAGGCAGGTTAATCCATGAAGGGAAAGCGCGATGTGCCTGAAATGAGCAACGCTGATCTCAAGCGCATGCTCGACCAGACGGTAACGCGATTTGAGAACTGGCGCATCGAGGTGGAGCGCAAGCCCAACCCGATGATGATCCACTCGCTCAAAAACATCATTTCCATCATCGACTCTGTAGCGTCGATGGCCGACAGGCGCATGGAGTATTCCTATAAAGAACTCGTACAGCGCATGGCGGAACTGGTCAACGAAACAGCCGCCCTCAATATGGCCATCGTGGCATCTCTCAAGGACGACTCGGTGGATGAGCGTGAACTAAAGACCATCAGCGGGCGCCTGTTCAAGCTCATCAACGCGGCAGCCGAGCTGGCTCGCCTCGTGCAAGATCACTTTGGAACGCCAGAACTGGCGCAACTCGAGCCACAGGGATTTATAACCGACGGAGAGCCCCCTAGGCCAAAGCGCACCAGAAAAAAGGCTCTGCCCCGAGACTCCTAGCCGAACAGGGTTCGCTCTAGGTCGGCGATGCGCCCGCCACGGCCAATAGTCGCTTCGAGAGCTGCCAAAAATCGATCCATGCCAATTCCCGCCTCCGCGGCTTTCGCGGCCAGCTTCGCCACCTCGGAGTACTGCCCTACCCTGAGCCTGGATCTGGCCAGCACCAGCGCGACGCCTGAATCCCCCGCATGGCCGGGCTCCCCCGAAGCTACGCCAAAGCTGGCTCTGACGGTAGCCGCTGTCATAAGCGCCGCGGCGGTTTTTTCAGCAGACGCCCGGGTCGAGGCTCCCCATTCGACGACAGCGCGCATAGAGGCGGAGTCCTCGCCGTTCCTGAAGGCCGCGGCTACCGCCAGGTACAAACCCGAGGACGAAGCAGCTGGCGGCCATGAACGCCCCTGCGTGAGGGACGCGAGCCACATCCAGCGCTCCGCGTCATCCCGTAGAGCCTGAACCACTACCTCCGGCGCCACCCCTTTGGCTACCGCTTCCCTGACGCGGGAAGTAAACGCAGCCGCCGGCACGCCGGCCGCCAGCGCCGGTTCGACGATGGGGCGCAGCGCGTCACGGACATCCGCCAGTCGCTGGCCGTCACGGAACGAGTCGAGCCACTCGTCAAAACTCCCTGACTGATAACCGGTTTCGCCATCGCGACGAAAGCCGGGAGTGTCGCCCCGTTCAGTCGTTCCGTTGTCCGCTCCACCCGCCTTGAGACCATTCTGCGAAGAACCGGCAGCACCGCCTGCGGGCGGATTGA
>JAFGUM010000039.1 GCA_016938515.1 Spirochaetales bacterium
GACTGCGCCATGTCCATGATCTGGGCCGCCGCCGCCTGGCTGCGCTCGGCGAGTTGGCGTATCTCGCTTGCCACGACGGCAAAGCCCTTACCCGCCTCTCCGGCCCTGGCGGCCTCTATGGCGGCGTTGAGCGCCAGCAGGTTGGTGTTGCGCGCGATGTCGTCTATCACCTGTATCCTGTCGGTGATGGCGCTCATCGCATCGAGCGTCTTGCGAAGCACTTCCTGGCCCGCCACCGTCTTTACGGCGACCCCCTGGGAGATGGTCGCGGTGGCCTGCGCGTTGTCAGTGTTCTGGCGGGTGCCCGCTTCCATTTCTTCCATTGCCGAAGAAATTTCTTCCACGGCCGCGGCCTGCCTGGAGGCGCCTTCGGCGAGGGCGTTGGACGCCGTCGACAGTTCGGCGCTGCCCAGCGCTACCGCCCCGGAGATATCGCTGATGGTCGTCATCGTTTCCTTGAGTTGACGCACCATCGCGTCCACGGCGTTGAGCACGGCTCCTGCCTCGTCTGTCCTGTTCGACGCGACGCGGACGGTCAGGTCTCCCGTGGCAACGCGCTGCGATACGAGTACGACGTTCTTAAGCGGCCGTAGCGAGCGAGCGGTAACGACGATGACGATGGCCAGCGTTATGAGCATCACGAAGCCAGACGAGCTGGCGCTCGATACGATGTCGTTGCGTAGCGCCTCGTTGGCGGCGTCGAGGTTTTCAATCAGCAGCACGTGTCCGATCTCTACGCCGCTGTAGTCTGTCAGCGCGATGGAACCGAGCGCGTACGCCGATTCGCCCACCGTGGCCTGTTCTCCTACGCCAGCGTTGACGGCGGCCAGGGTCTTGGCGGTGTCTGACGAGAAGGCGTAGTACTGCACGTCGCGGGTAAGGATGTCCCCGGTGCCGTCAGCGAGTCGACCAGCGGCTTTGAATACCGAGGGTTTGATGCCCACGGCAAACTCGAGGCCAAAGGTCGCTCGTATGTTTTCGAAAATAGCCGAGACGGAACCGCCGAGTTCCACGCTGCCGATATGAGCCCCATTATACGAAACCGGATAGACGACTCGCGTACCCGGCCCGCCGCGTCCGACTTCAAGGCCTATTACCGGCTTGCGCGAACGGTTCGTCTCGATGACGGTTGCCCTGAACGCTGACAGGTCATCGCCGAAGGTCTGTACTTGGTGCAAGCGCATAAAGCTGGTGGCGGGAGGCAGGTGATACTGGAACTGTTCGATTCCGTATCTGCTTTTCATCGAGTTGAACAGGGATAGCTGTCGCTCTACCAGCGTATCGCGGTCACCCGAGGCAAAGGCCCGTATCGCCGCTTCATCCGTGAGCACCGCCTCTACCGCCAGCGAAAGGCTATTGAGGTTCTGGTCGAGCAAGGAACCAAAGCTGGCGGCCGCCTCGGCGAATAGTTTCTCTGAAGACTGGGTGGTACGGTTGCGGGCAGCCAGTATCTGCCTGGTGATGTCGACGCCGCTCAAAGCAACTATGCCCAGCGTGACTACTATGATTATGGTCGTCTTTATCGAGGATTGGCGCATACGTTCCCCCCTGCAGTTTCAGTTTTATATACTGAAAAAGAAACCGCAAGGGGTTGAGCCTTTTTTGCAAACTTTCCACTGGAAAATCTGGTTTATTATTCTGCTGTACTTTCGGAGGCACAGTTCGAAGCCAGTAGCAGGTCGTACGCGCGGGCCATGTTGGCTTTGCACTCTTCGTCAGTCGTGCTGTGGCGCTGCCCCAGGTAACCGAGTACCAACCCGTTTATCAGTACGAAGAACAGGTACGCGTCGTCTCGTATCTTCTTGTATCGCTCGGGTGGTATGACATCCTTGATAAGTTCGACGCCGCTGGAATACATGCCGCGCACGCGAGCGTCGTCGCTTGCCAAACCAAGCTTGCTCTGGAACATGAATCGATACATGTTGGGATGGTTCTTTGCGAATTCCAGCAATTCTGACGAGATGTGCGAAAAAATAGTGCACGCGTCGCGCTGGTTGTTTCTGCATTGCTCCGCAAAGGGCGTTATTTTTTCATTAAGAAAAGAAAAGCCCATGATTATAACCTGATTGAGGAGCTCGTCCCGTTCCATGTAGTTGTACACGGTCATGTGCGAAACGCCGAGTGTCACGGCCAGTTTTCTAGCTGAAAAATGCTCGTAGCCTTCTTCATCAATGATTTTAAAAGCCGTACGTACCAGTTGCATAGCGTCGCTGATTACTCTGTCTCTACCCATGGCGCCATGATACTCTGATACTCGAGTAAAATAAAGAGGAATTTACAAAGAGATCTCCACCAGGGTTTAAATTCGGCGGCCGCCAGCGATTCAAGAAGCCGCGGTTGTTTTCCTGCCACGCAGGCGATATCCAAGGTACAAGCCCAGCGATAGTGCCAGGTGAGCGGCGAGCCATGCCGAGCCTGCTGGAATGGTTGACAGAGCAGCGCTGGAAGCGAGCGCGACGTGTACGGCTACGACGACAAGAGCCGCAACCGTTACCGAGTGGAAGGCTCTGGATCTGCGGTAGTCCAGGTGCAGCTTGGCTGCGGCCCAGACCCTGAAGGCCTTCAGCCTGGTACCCAGTGGAGGCTTTACGTTGGCCAGCAGCATGAAGGCAGAGACGGATGCCATCGTGAATACGATCAACGCCGTGAGACCCAGTAGCGCCTGGCTGCTACCCAGCGAGAAGCCACTGGTCAGCTTGAGCGCCGCGTGAGCCAGTGCCAGTACCAGCGCCAGTGCGGGAGTAGCCGAGTGCATGCTGATTACGCGTTTGAGGCCGAGGGTCGAGACCAGAAACCCTGGGCGGGAAGCCAGTATGAGCTGGTTGCAGAACAACGTAAACGCGGATA
>JAFGUM010000356.1 GCA_016938515.1 Spirochaetales bacterium
CGGCGTTTTGGCTTTACCGACAGCGAGTTCAGACGCACGGTTGACCTGTACAGGCGCTGGCTTGGCTCGCTTGATGTAGAGGATGAAGACCTCAAGAGCGTCAACTTTGCGGAAGAGTACGTGCGAAACTTCATGTATGGGGAGCCGGTGCCGGGCGTCGTAAACGAGCGCGTATACATTAAGGACGTACTGGACGCGTTGACGCCGGATGAACTCAGCGAAGCCGCCAGGATGATACTCGCCGCGGATGAAGGTTTTGTGGCGGTACGAGCCCGCGCCGACGTCGAATCCGCGAAAAGTCTCACGGAAGCGGCGTTTGAAGGCGCACTGCGATCTGCGCGGCAGGCGTCGCTTGTCCAGGTGGAGCAGTCGGATGACGATGGGGGTCTTCTTGATGACCTGCCAGAACCTGGTAGCATAGTCAGCGACGAGCAGTTGCCCGACGAAATAACACGGCTCGTGTTGTCCAACGGAGCTACGGTGCTGCTCAAGCCGACGGCGTACGACAAAGACGCCATCAGTTTCCTGGCCTGGTCACCAGGCGGCTATTCGGCTCTGCCGGTAGAATCGCAGATGGCCGCATCCTTCGCTCCGTCGTTGATGCCAGCCGCGGGTCTTGGAACGATGAGCGCTGTCAGGGTGGACGAGGTTACCGCGGCGCTCAACGCCGGGTTGCAGTGGAGCATAGGTGAAAATGGCGAAGTGATGGCCGGCAAGACGACAACCGCCGATCTTGAAGCATTCTTGCGGCTCGTGTATCTGACAGCCGCAGAACCGGGGCGGGATGCCAGGGCGTTCGCGGCCGCGCGGGACAGGCTGGCGGATCAGATAGGGCCGTACGTCAAGGATCCTGGCTACCGATTTGAGGCAGCCTGGAGCTCCGACCTGTTCGGTGGCAATCCCAGGCTGGCGCCACTCGACGCGGCGCGGACACGGGCGCTGGACTTTTCGGCTACACGCGATCTGGTCGTTACGGCTCTGGCTGACGCCGCTGATTTTACCTACGTGCTCGTAGGCGATTTTGATCTGGACGATGCCAGGACCCTGGTCGCGAAGCATATCGGCGCCATACCGGCCGGCTTCGCTGACAAGCCGGAGTGGATACACCCGCTACGGCCGCGTGACGGCGGGGGGCGCGTAGACTACGCTCTTTCCCCCGAGCGTCGAGCCAGCGTCCGTGTTGTGTGGGCCGGCTTGTCGTCATGGTCGTGGCAGCGCGAAGAGAGCCTGGACTTGCTTGCTCAGGCCCTCAATAATCGGTTGCTCGACGCGTTGCGCGAAGATCTGGGCGGCACGTACGTGGTATCCACGAGGGCGACGTTCTCAAAGGAGCCGGTTGGCCAGTACTCGCTGACGGTTAGCTTTGATACGGATCCGGCTCGGGTTGACGAGCTCATAGCAGAGGTGCGGGCAGAGGTGGCGTCGATTGCAAGCGGCGCGTTTGACTCTGTATACGTTGATCAGATACAGACAGCCACGCGTCGCGGCGTTGCGGGTCGTTCGCGCACCAACGATTTCTGGGTAAATCAGCTCGGCACCGCGCTGGTGAACGGGCTTGACTACAATGTGGTGCAGCGAGCGGAAGAAACGGTTGCGTTCGCCAATCCAGAGACCTTTAGTGCGCTCGCGAGCGAACTGCTCGTTCCAGACAGGGAATTTGTATACGTAATGCTTCCAGAGGATTGAGTGTCTGCCGGGCGAGGCTGGTATTCAGGACCAGCCTAGTAGAAACACGAAGCCGGATACGCGGGCTTCTTCGTCCCTGATCGGGGCAACTTCCAGCGTTATAGGCTCGCCGCTGCTTTTCAGAGGCAGAGCCTTTTTTATGGCTGGTGTGGCTGGTTTAAGGGCTCCAGCGGCGGCGAGCAGGTCTGTAAGCGTGCCGGGTTCCGAAAAAAGCAGGTGGATGGCGGTTCCCGTCTTGCCCGCGTCCTGGTTGATAAACGTTTCCCTCGCGGCGGCGTTCGAGAATGAAATCCTTCCGTACACGTCTGTCAGGAATACGGGCCGTGGAAACCGTTCCAGTATGCCGCGATACCAGTTGTCGTGGTCCCGTTCTCGGAACTCTTTGGAGCGCCTCAACGACAGCTCTATCGTCGTTCGCAGCGTTTTCTCGTCAAATGGCTTTACGAGGTAGCCGTAGGCTCGAGTGCCAAGCGCTCTCGTCAGCGTTTCATCGTCGGAGTAGGCGGAGAGGAACACAAAGGGTACTTCGAACTCTCCTCCTACCATATAGGCGGTTTCAATGCCGTCCTGAAAACCCTTGAGTCGTATATCCATCAGTATGAGGTCTGGTTTATGGACGATAATGGCTTCCGGCACGTCTTCACCCAGCTTTATTAGAGCGGGTACACGATATCCGTAGCGCTCTAGGGTTTCCTTGAGCTCCATGCCAACGAGAGACTCATCCTCTACTATCAATATCACCGACTCTGACACAAAATCCCCCTGCATATCCGCGCTTTAATCGTATTATAACACAGGAATCACGTTGAACAGCAAAGACAGTACGACGATGATGACCAACGCCGGCAGAAAATCTCCGGTTCGTATTTTTTTTAGACCAAGCAGGTTGATGCCTATCATGACGACCAGTGCGCCTCCTACAGCGGAGAGCTCCGCTATCATGGAGGGCGTGACGAATGGTTTCACCCATGAGGCGGCCAGCGTCAGAGCGCCCTGGTATACGAGTACCGAGAGCGCCGAGAAGCCAACGCCAACGCCCATGGCTCCGGCAAATATGACGGCTATGAACCCATCCATAACGCTTTTGGTGAGGATGAGGTCGTAGTTGCCTTCTGTGCCCGCTTTGAATGAGCCAACCAGCGCCATGGCGCCTACGCAAAACAGTACTGATGCGTTGAGGAAGCCAAAGGCGAAGCCGGGGGCATCAGTGGCTGCAGGGGCTGATTCGGCTGTAGTCGCTGAAGCAGTTGCCGGGGCGGGCTTTGCAAAGCGACGACGCAGCCATTCGCCAAGCCGGTATATGGCGCCTTCAATATCCAGCGCGGTTCCAACGAGGCCTCCGATTATGATGCTGAGCGCGAGCGACAGCACGTGCTCTGTCTTGATGGCCATGCTGAAGCCGATTACGAGTGAGATTATGCCGGTGGCGTTGTACACCGACTCTTTGGCGCGCTCCGAGAAGCCTTTTCGAGCCAGCAGTCCTACCACGGTACCCAACACGATGGCCAGCGCGTTTATGATTGTAGCTATCACCGTTTTACTCCAACGCGCCTTGACCGCGCACCGGTCATTATATACTATGGAATGGCGAAAGGTGGCAATGGAGATGGAAGCCGAACGCGAAACAAAAATCTATTGCGCCAACTGCATTCATTGCAAGCTTGTTCCCTATCCCGCTGGCTCTGGAACCTACTATTTGCGCGTCAGGTGCGATGCGGGCAAGTGGCGAAAGAAGCTAGGTGAAGAGAAGCTCTACAAGTACTGCACCGTAGCCAGGCGGAGCCTTGATTCGTGCGACAGCTACGAGGACATGGGTGACGGCCCCGAGTTTTTGCGCGATCTGCGCTCGTCACTGCCGGCGGTTGACGAGCTGTACGACGTTCCCGATCCCGCCATACGCTAGTTGGTTCCGCGAGGCTTTTAGCCAAACCGCAGACGGAGGTCTCCGTGCAGTGCTCGTTTACCGCACTCGACGAGTTTTTTGGCGTCGGGGCGGCTCCAGTGCGTTTTGAGTGCTTTGATGGTGATCTGGTTGGCCTGGCCCGGACGGTGGACGCTCTTGCCTATCCTGGGCTTCCGTACGCGGATGCGGTAACGGATGACGAGTTGTCAGAAGCCAGGGTGAGGTATCGATGCTCGGACGGCGAGCCTCGGGCCGCCTATCCCCAGACACGGCTCAAACGCTTGCCGGGCGCCAGACACTACGACGCGCGTGGCGGCGTGTATGAAAGCCTTTCAGTGGTAGCTCCAGCTCCGGATACGCGGGCGACTCCAGAACTCGTGCTGTTCGAGGCGGCGGTACTCGCGTCCCGCTACGACTACAACCCCGATCCCGCGTATATTCCATCAGTATCCTCGCATGGGCTTTCCGGCCTTGCCAGGGAGTACCAGCGCGACCTGCTAGACCTGGTTGTTACCGGGAAGCGACCTGATAAGGGTTTTGATCTGCTTCGGGACGCTGGTTTTGTAGACGCGTACTGGCCGGAACTCGCGGAGCTTGGCGGTGTAGAGCACGCCAAGGATTTTCACCCGGAAGGCGATGCGTGGCGTCACACCATGGAGACGTTTGGGCATCGCAAGACACCTGACCCCGTGCTGTCGCTTGGGCTGCTGCTACACGATACCGGAAAGCCGGATGCGGTATCTGCGGGTGGGCACCGGTTTGATGGGCACTCTGAGCTGGGGGCCAGAACAGCGCGGTCGTTCCTGACGAGGCTTGGCTATCCGGCGGGTACGGTGGACTCGGTTGTCTTTTTGGTGCGCTACCATATGCTGCCCGCGGCTTTGCCGCGCCTGCCCCCGGCTGGTATCAACAGGGTGCTTGATGATCCGCTGTTCCCGACGCTGCTCGAACTATACCGATGCGACGAGCTGTCTACGTTCAGGGGACCGGATGGTTACTACGAAGCCTGCGCGGCGTACAAGGCGTACAGGAAGAACTCCAGGAATCCATATCGCGACTCAAATGGCAAAAGACGGTCAGACCTTCACAGGCCGGCGTCTGGAACACTATAGTACTGGGTATGGCAATCTGGAGCGATATAGAGCGGGCCCTGTCGCCCGATGACGACGACAGGGCGTTCGCGCGGCGTATCGCCGGGGAGCTGGATGGCGGCATTCCAGTGCCGACCACGCAGACGGCCCTTCTGCGGGCCAGTGACGCGGCAATCGCGGCGTTTTTCGCCCAACTCGAGCGGTCGAGGTCGCCAATGGCGCGGCGGGCTATGGAAGCCGATTCATCGTGGATGCTCCGTGCCGACTTTGGCTGGGTAAACGTCCGCGCGTGCGCGATAGACGATAGACCGGGTACCTTCCTGCGAGCCGCCAAGGTGTTGCCGTCGATGACCGCCAGCGCCATTTTGCTTGCGCCTTTCCATCCTGTGCAGTTTGACCTTACGTACGCGCCGGAGACAATGACGATAGTCGATCCAGCTCTCACAGACCCGACGCTCACAGCCGCGGGTATCAGCCAGGCCAATCAGCTGCGGGCGTTTGTAGCCGCATGCCGGCTTCTGGGTAAGTGTGTCGGGTACGAGCTGCTACCGTATGTGTCTCAGTTTAGCCGCATCGCGATGGAGCGGCCCAGCTTGTTCCGCTGGGTGGCTCTGGACGAAAGCAGGACATCGCTCGCCTACGCGGACCCCGATTTTCCGTACAGGGCTGAAGACAGGCTAAGGGACGCTGAATTTGTAGCGGATATAGCGTCCGCCGCGAAGGAGGATTACGGCGTGGTGTCGTTTCGCAAGCATGAAGACGACAGTCCCGAAACGTCGCTGGCCAAAGACAAGGCCTACTATTCAGCTATCAGGCTGTGTATAGATCAGGGTTTGTGGCCGGTTCCTGCCCATGCGAGGCACGGCGTCGGTATACCATCGTTCCTGCGCTATGATGGCGGAGGGGATTTTCCGGTTTTTGCCTACCGTGACGCCGACGGGTTGGACCTCGGTGAAGACGCGTACGGGGTAGTGGCTCCTTTCGCGTTTTACGACGACATGCCTCCCAATATACCTCCCACCAGGCTCGTACCCCGAAACGACGACGCGATTGACTACTACGCTCACGTTTTTTCGTACTGGCGCGATGAGTTTGGCTTTGATTTTGTGCGCTATAACGCGGTGGACAGGATTGTGGAAGAGTCAGTTGATGACGCCGGTCTCATACCGATGAGCGACAGGCCTACCAGAGAGGTCGTTGGCGAGGCCATCTCGGCGTCCAGGGAAAGGGCTTCCGGGGTTGGCGCCATCGCGGCACGCAAGAGCGCTGACGTGGATGTGTACGCGGGCATGGGCTTCGACCTGACCATGGGCAGCGAGTCGCTCAGGCGCATAGACGCGCCGCTTATCGAAGAAGCCTTTGCGCTGTACGACGCGCTTTCCAGACCCGTGGCGAGTTCGCGCCCAGTGTCTGTATGTTTCGCGGTAGACGTGCCCGAATCGGGTGCGCCGCGGCTGTGGGGGGCTCCATTGACGCGCGTGATGGGGCCAGAGCGCATGCGGCTCAGGCACGGCGTTGCCCGGATGCTCGCCGTGGGGCGCGGACGAAGGCCACTGTTCGAAACCATGGGTTTTCAGGACTGCTCCACCGGCTTGTACGAGGCCGGCTTGTCCATCAAGGGGCTCGACTGGGCGGACGATGCCATATTTGCCTCGGGGTACGTGGCTGTGGAACGGCTGTATGCACGGCTGCGACCCTTTCTTGACTCCGCCTTCATAGCCGAGCGCTACGTCAAGCCCGGCTACGCCTGGTGGCAGATACGTGGAGAGAGCAGGGCTCGCCTCGTCATTGTAGTCGCATCGCTTGAAACAGAGAGCGGAGCGGCGCCAGGCCACCTGTCCATACCGCTGGATGCGGCATGGGGTGATACGGAAGGGCGGATGTACACGCTTCCTGACGCCGTGGGTACGGGGATCTCGGCGGGGCGATCCCTGGAACTGGATCTGGGCTTTCTGGAGATGGTCGTCGTCGACCTGTCTCCCGCTTTTTTCTGATCAGCGACCCTGTCGCTTGCGGATGTATATCTGCTTGCCGGTGTCCGTGGGGTTCGACCGTTCTTCCACGTCAAACCATCCGCACGACCTGATAAGCTCCGCCAGCTTGCGGTAGCCGTAGTTCCTCGGGTCAAAATCTGGTTGCCTGTTGGCGACGTACTGCCCGACGGGACCAAGGTAAGCCCAGCCAGATTCGTCCGCCGCGTCCTCTACGGCCGCGACGAGGAGCGCGCGCAGTTTTTTGTCTATCTTTAGGTCCTGTGCTACCGGGGGTTTTCGCTTGGGCTCGTCCCTGGACGACGCGGTTTCTTCTTCGGCGGGTTCGCGCAGAATTTCTGTGTAAATAAACTTGTCGCAGGCCGCGACGAAGGGCTTGGGCGTCTTGCGTTCTCCGAATCCGAGCACCAGCTTGCCAGCTTCGCGCATCCTCGCGGCCAGCCGGGTAAAGTCAGAGTCGCTGGAGACGATGCAGAAGCCATCGAGCTTCTCGGTATACAGCAGGTCCATAGCGTCGATGATCATCGCGCTGTCTGTGGCGTTCTTGCCGGTGGTGTAGGAGAACTGCTGGATGGGTTGGATAGCGTACTCAAGGAGTCGCTCTTTCCAGTGCTTAAGATTGTTGGTCGTCCAGTCGCCGTAGATGCGTTTAACGCTCGCAACGCCATATTTGGCCACTTCTGCCAGCAAGCCTTCGGTTATTGGTGCCTGGGTGTTATCGGCGTCTATCAGAACGGCAAGCTTGAGCTGGCCGGCGTCGTAGTCTGTTTTCATACTCATAATCATACTCCATTGGTAGGGCTTCGCAGCGTGCGAAGCGTATCGATCGCGCTAATGGCGATCGTTTTCTGTCCTTCCGTGTCGGTAGACAGCGAAACGACGGTACCGGATGACATCCTGCGGATCTCGCGCGGCACTCCGGCAAGGATGGTCTGGCTGCCTCCGTTTTCAGTGTGCGCGACTTCTACGGTGGTGCCGTCCTTGAGCGCCCGCTCCAGCAGACGCAGCTTGCCTGGATAATCCATGGCCCTGGCCAGGTTGTGCTCTGGTTCTACTGGCGTGACGCGTAGCTGGCTTTCGTCCAGTATGAGGCGGGCTTGTATCCGTTCTTCAAGGCTGGCTCGTTCTTCCGGCGTAGTGACAATCGCGTCAAGAGCAGAGAGCAGGCGACCGACGAGCAGGGGTTCGTCCTGGTCGTCTCGCC
>JAFGUM010000040.1 GCA_016938515.1 Spirochaetales bacterium
CCATCCAGAGCCTCGCGTGCGCTATCGAGGCGAAGCGTCCAGGGTAGTCGGGCTGATATTTGAGCGTCTTGAAATGGGCCTCAGAGAAGGCGTTGTCGTTTGAGACTCGGGGCCTGCTGAGGCTCTTGTCGACGCCGAGTTCGGCTAGTAGGTCGACGAAACCAATGGCTGTCATCGGTGCACCGCGGTCGCTGTGTACGGACAAGGAGCCAGGCTCGATGCCGCTCCTTGAGATGGTTTCTGCGAAGAGCTGCTTCGCGAGCGCGCTGTTCTCGCGTTCGGCGACCATCCAGGCGACGACGTAGCGACTGAAAAGGTCGAGGATAACATAGAGGTTGAGAAAGACTCCGGCCTGGTAGGTGGCGAGTTTGCTGATGTCCCAAGTCCAGATTTCGTTGGGCCTTGAAGCGGCCAAGCGAGGCACGGCGAAGGACCTCGGCGCCCGCTGGTTGCGGCGCTCTTTTGATTCGCCCTTGGATTCGAGAATCCGGTACATCGTCCGCACCGAGGCCAGATACACACCTTGCTCAAGAAGCTCGGCGTAGACCTGGCCCACGGGTTGGTCTTGGTACGCCGGCGAGTGTAAGGTTTCCAAGACATTGAAACGCTCCTCCTCGCTGAGCCGCCTCGGGCTCGCAGACCGCCCGTTGCATGCCTTGGTAAGCTTTGGGGAGCGGCGTCGATAGACGGTCGCTCGTGCAACACCCAAGACGTCGCAGGCCCTGTTCAACGGCAGGTCTCCTTGGCGCTGTTCGACAAGGTCGATCATTCTTCTTCGATCCTCGGCAGCGCCAGCCCGAGAATCTCGTGTGCTTTTCTTTGTAACTCCAAGAGCTTACGCTGTAACTCCACCTCTTTCTCAAGCTTAACTTTTTCGCGTTCGAGCTTGGCAATGCGTTTGTCCTTCTCGTCGAGTCTTGGCTTTTTGCCCGTCTTTTGGGGCGCAAGCCCCTCGACACCAGCCCGTTCGAGCTGCTCGCGCCAGGCGGCGAGCTGTTGCGAATACAGGCCCTCGCGTCTCAGCAACGCAGCCAATTCGCCACGCTCGTGGCACTTGTCGGCTTCTCTGAGAAGATTGAGTTTCTGTTCACCGGTGAAACGCCGGCGTTGTCGCTTGTCGTTGCTCGGGTCGGCAAGCACTTCAATAGGCAATTTACTCTCTGGTTTTGGCATCGGTCTTGTGCTCCGTCTATCGCCCTTTGGTAGAGA
>JAFGUM010000041.1 GCA_016938515.1 Spirochaetales bacterium
GATGTCGCCATAACCGAAGCCGCCGTCGGAGCTGGCGTCTCAACCATCATTTTCGTATGGGTCATCCGCGCCACGGGCAGGAAGGACGACGCATGAAGCGCGGCACCGTCGGCAATCTGGCTACCGGCATCATCGTCATGGCGCTTGCGACGCTCGTACTAGCGCCGATCGTCGTGCCGGATAGGCCGTGGCCAATGGCAGCGCGAGACTTGCTTGCCGCAGACGGGCTTCGAGAAACCGGCGCGAGCAACCTGGTAAGCGCCATCTACCTCGCGTATCGCGCCTACGACACGGTCGGCGAGACGGTCGTACTGCTCGCCGCCCTTGCCGGCGCGGTAGCCATTACCAGCGCTGTCGGTGGTGGCATTGCCGAACACAGCGCAGGAAATTCGAGGCCAGCGAGAACCGAAATACTAGACGTAGTAGCCGGCAAGCTGGCTCCAGTCGTTTTGCTTTTTGGCACCTACGTCATGCTCTACGGCCATGAATCACCCGGGGGCGGCTTTCAGGGTGGCGTCGTCGTCGCTTCGGGCATCGTGTTCATCGCCATGGGCAGGCGATCGGGAGGCCGTGGCCGTATGGAGCCAAGCCTGCGGTTTTTTGGAACCAACGCGTTGGCGCGGGTAGAAGCCCTCGCGTTCTCGTCTATACTGTTGCTGTCGTTTCCCGGCATCTCTGGCGCGCTGGCGCTACCGCCCGTCTGGAGCATAGTCGCTCTCAACATGGCAATCGGGTTGAAGGTAGGAGCCGGAGTTGCCCTGATGAGCGTTATGATGCTCGGAGGCTCTGACACGTGATAGCCCGCGCTCTCACTCTGGCCATCTTCGTTGTCGGTCTCGTTGGGCTCGTAAAGAAGCGGAACCTCATCAAGAAGGCGTACGCCCTGGCCATCATGAACACCTCGGTAGTGATACTCTTTACGCTGGAAGGCGCGAGCATAGGGGAGGAAGCCCCGCTTCTCAGCGCTGGCCGCCGCGGCGGCTTCATCGTGGATCCCGTGCCACAGGCGCTGATGCTTACCGCCATCGTCGTCGGCGTGTGCGTCTCGGCGCTGGCCCTGGCGCTGGCGTACCGGCTGTACGTCGCCTACGGAACGTTGAACTCTGACGAGCTCAGGAAGCGGGTTGACCATGACTGACGCCGGTCTCTCGATGCTGCCCATCTTCCTGCCGCTCGCGGGAGCCGCCATAGCGCTCATAGCCAAAACGATGCACGGCTCGGCCACGGCGCGCGTCCTTGAATCAACTGCGGCTTTTCTGGGCCTCGCCGTACCGTGGGCGGCTCTCGTCGCGCTGGTGCCAGCGGTGATGAGCGGTGGCGTTGGCTTTGGCATCGGCGGCTGGAATGCGGCCTTAGGCGTATCGCAACGCTTCGACGGCTTGACCCTGCTCGTAGACGCGCTGGGCTTCGCAGGGGCTGGCGCAGCGTACGTCTATTCCCGAGGAGCCGGCCCCAGGGGGCCGCTGTTTACGGCAATTTTCCTCATACAGACATCAGCGCTCGCGGCTACCGCATCGACGACGGACCTTTTCAACCTGTTCGTTTGCCTCGAAGTTCTTGGACTCGCCTCCTACGTACTCATAGCGTCGTCTGAAAAGCCGGGGGCTTTCCTGGCTGCGTTTAGCTACCTGGCTATAAGCTCGGCGGCGATGGTGTTCTTCCTCCTGGGTCTGTTTGGGCTGTACCGGCTTACTGGTAGCCTGTCATACGATGGGATAGCCGCGGGCCTATCGGCGATGCCAGATGGCGGTGGGCAGATGGCCGCGATGTCAACAGCCAGCATCGTAGCGGCGGTAGCCATACGGGTAGCGGTAATGCCAGTGTACGGGTGGCTGCCAGACGCCCATGCAATGGCTCCGCACGCCGTGTCCGCAGTGCTTTCTGGTGTACTCATAAAGACGCCTCTGTTCGCGTTGGGTCGCCTGCTGTTTTTTTTGCCACTAGGTGTCGAAGCCATGAAACTCGTCGGCGTAGCCGGTGTGGCAACCGCCCTCGCTGCGGTCATCGTCGCGCTGTCGCAGAAGGACGCCAAGCGCCTGCTGGCCTACCACTCCATCAGCCAGATTGGCTACATCGTCGCCGCGTGGGGTCTGGGCTCATCCGAAGGGCTTACCGTAGCCTGGTTACACGCGTTCAACCATGCGCTGTTCAAAGGTCTGCTATTCCTGAGCGTTGGCACCATCATTGACGTGGCCGGGACGAGGAACGTGTATGAACTGCGCGGCGCGCTATCGGCGCTAGCCCGCGCTGGTGACAAATGGCGACTCACCGCTGTAGCGTACGCCATAGGCGCCCTGTCCATCACCGCCATCCCTCCGCTCAACGGGTTCGTCAGCAAAAACGCGCTGGGTTCGCTGTTCAAGGGCGCGTGGCCGTACTGGATACTGTTTGCCGCCAGCGTGTGTACCGTCGCGTCTTTCATCAAGCTTTCAATGATATTCATGCCTGGCACGGGAACAAATCGACAGGAGCCAGGACACAGC
>JAFGUM010000042.1 GCA_016938515.1 Spirochaetales bacterium
AAGTTCTACCAGAACAATGTGCTGGTCGTTAAAGGATCAGACCACGTGCTCATAGACTGTGGCACCAGGACTCCGGAAGCGCTGGCTCTGCTGGGCCTGTCGGTAACCGACATCGAGAATTACCTCATCACGCACTCGCACGCCGACCATATCGGCGGGCTCGAGGAAGTCATGCTTCTCAACCGGTACGTCGCGCGCAGGAAGACGACGATGATAGCACCCAGGGCGTACCGCCGCTTCCTGTGGAAGCACTCGCTCAAGGGCGGAGCCGCGTACAACGAACGCGTCGACGGCAAGTTCCTGCGCTTCGACGACTTCTGGGACTCGGTGGATTTGACGCCGGTACCCGGCGCGGACAGGGAGCTGTGCGAAGCCAGGCTCGGCGGCATCAAGATAGCCATGTTCAGGACCAGGCACATACCGGATTCGGCTCCCACCTGGCGCTCGTCGTCACCCAGCTACGGTGTCATACTGGACGACCGGGTGCTGTTCACGAGCGACACCCGCTATGACCCCGAGCTGCTAGCATGGCTCGACGGGCTGTACCGCTTCGAGGCGATATTCCACGACTGCCAGCTATTCAAGGGGGCCGTGCATGCGTCTTTCGACGAACTCGTCGAGTTGCCGCCAGGGTTAAAGTCCAGAATGTGGCTGATGCACTTTGGTGACGCGGTGGCCACGTATGAGGACAAGGCAGTAACTATGGGATTTAAAGGATTTGTCAAACAATGGGAACCATACATTTTCGCCTGAGCGTGCTTGCAGCCGTGCTTATACTCGCAAGCGCGTGTGTCAGCTCGCCAGATGATTCTGGCAGTGAATCTGATGATCATACCCTGCCGTATACTCCCGTAACCCTGTTTGACCATGACGGGGCTTCTGTACAGGCGTTTGTCTTTGGCGATCCTGCGGCCAGGCGGCGTGTGCTGTTCGTGCACGGCTGGGCCGGTAGCGGTGCCGAGTTCGTAGACCTGGCCACCGCCATCGTGGCCAGCAGGCCAGACGTCGCGTGCTACGCCATAGACCTGCCGGGTGCTGGTACGTCAGACAAGCCCGCCGACGCGCCGTACGATATCCCGTACTATCGCGCCGTGGTTGACGAGGCGGTTGACGCCGCGATGAGCTACAGCCTGGAGCCAGGAGATCGCGTCGATGATCTGACGCTCGTCGGGCACAGCCTTGGCGGTCATATATGCGTAGACTACCTGGTCCGCGGAGCGGGTAACCAGAAAATCGACCGATTGGTGTTGATTTCTCCCGCGGGGTGGCCAGGGGAGGTAGGGACGCTGAACGAATGGGCGGCAAAGAACGAGCTTATACTCGGAGCCGCTCCGCACCTCATAACCGAGGAAACCTACCTGGCAGGACACAAAATGATGATGGTATTCAGCGGTAACGCGTACTCCGAGGCGGCTGTTCGCTACACGGGCAGGTCTCTCGAATCGCCCGAGGCAAAAGCCGCGCTGTCCGCCACTACGATGAACGCGCTGGAGCAGGATCATATCGACGGTATCCTCGACCAGATTTCCGTTCCGGTGATGCTCGTGTGGGGCAAGAACGATTATATCCTGCCTTTTTCATACGCTAAAAGATTCTTGTCGCGACTACCCGCGGAAACTCGCTTCGAAGCCTTCGATCGTTGCGGACACATGCCGCATCTTGAGTATTCGTCTGAACTGTCCGCTATGTTCTCGACGTTCGTAGGTTTCTGAGAAATTTGCCGATGCTTCATCTTCGTGGGTACATTATCAAAAATACCAGCGGGGCATTCTCTGCGTTCGCCGTCAGGACAGGAAGCACAGTAATGCCCCAGCCATTCACGGGAGACACACCATGGCCGTTCACCAGTTTCAAGCAGAGGTAAACCAGCTCCTCCAGCTGATCATCCACTCGCTGTATTCGCACCGGGAAATCTTTCTCCGCGAGCTCGTATCAAACGCGTCCGACGCGATAGACAAGCTCAAGTACCTGACTCTTTCCGATGACAGCTATAAATCAATTTCCCTGGAACCATCCATCAACATGTCATTCGACGTGGAAGCCGGAACGCTGAGCATCGCCGACAACGGCATAGGCATGGACGAGGTGGACCTGGTGGAGAACCTGGGCACCATCGCGCGCTCGGGTACCAGGCGCTTTATAGAGGCGATGGCCGAGGACAAGCGCAAGGACTCCAACCTGATAGGCCGTTTTGGCGTGGGTTTCTACGCCAGCTACATGGTCGCCGATGAAGTGAGCGTAACCACGCGCAAAGCCGGGCAGGACGGCGCCTGGGTCTGGAAGAGCGACGGCAAGGGCTCGTACGACATCGAGCCGGGCACACGCGACGGACACGGCACCTCGGTCGTGCTCAAAATGAACGACGACGGCCGCGAGTTCCTCAGCCGCTGGCGCCTCGAGGAGCTGGTCAAGAAATATTCCAATCACGTAGCCTATCCCATACGCTTGGCCTGGGATGAGGATGAGTACGACGACAAGGGCAAGAAGAAGGGCACGAAGGTTCACAAGGACGAGCAGATCAACAGCGCGCAGGCGCTGTGGCGCAGGCCCAAGTCGGAACTAAAGGATGAGGACTACGTCGAGTTCTACAAGAACATCGCCGATTCCGACGAGGACCCGTTGTTCTGGGCCCATACCAAGGCTGAAGGCACGATCGAATATACGACGCTGTTCTACGTACCGTCCAAGGCTCCTTTCGACCTGTATCACGCCGACTACAAGCCCGGCGTCAAGCTGTACGTGCGTCGAGTGTTCATCACCGACGACGACAAGGAGTTGCTGCCGGTCTACCTGCGCTTTGTACGTGGCGTCATCGACTCCGAGGATCTGCCCCTCAACGTGAGCCGCGAAATACTGCAGCAGAACCGCGTGATGAGCTCGATCCGCACC
>JAFGUM010000357.1 GCA_016938515.1 Spirochaetales bacterium
ATCACGGGGCGTAAGGAGGCAGAGCACGGTGAAAATTCTGTGCGTCGCAGACGAAGTGGATCCTCTCATCGACTCAGTGCGCGTCAGGGATCGTTTTAGCGACGTTGATCTCGTGCTCGGCGCGGGAGATCTGCCCATGGAGTATCTCTCGTACATAGTAAGCGCGCTCAACAAACCGCTCCTGTTCGTCTTTGGCAACCACAATCTGGCGTATCTGCCGTACTACCGCCCGAGCGCCCGCACCCAGCCCGTGGCCTCGCACGACTACCAGGGAGACGTCGGCGCTACCTACGTCGGGTTCAGGATACGCCGCGAAGCGGGCTTCATCGTGCTTGGCCTGGGTGGTTCACTGCGATACAACCGGGGGCCCAACCAGTTCAGCCAGGCGCAAATGTGGGCACGGGTGCTGGCGCGGGTTCCGTCGCTCCTGTTGAACAGGCTCATTCATGGCAGGGCGGTTGACATCGTGCTGACGCACGCGCCGCCGCGGGGCATACACGACAGGGAAGACGTCTGCCACCAGGGCTTTGACGCCTTTCTATGGCTGATGCGCGTGTTCAGGCCACGGTACCTCGTACACGGGCACATCCACCTGTACGACGCGCGAGAACAGCGAAAGACACGCTACGAGCATACGACAGTGATCAACGCTTTTGGCTACCAGGTGCTGGAACTGGAGGATGAACGTGATTGACGCGATGGACGAGATGGCCGACATGGACTTTTCCCGCGCCAGGCTACGGGAGGCGTTTTCCCGCATTGGAAGCTTTCTAACCCACGGCAAGCGATCGTTGCTGGCGCTGGACGAAGTGCGTTCCATCCTCAAGATACGCGGAGAGGAGTACCGTGGCGTCATCGCCGTGCCAGTAGACCTGATACTGGGCTCCGAGGGCCGGTACCGCGACTTTGCCAGGGGCTTTTTGCCAAAACACGGTTATCTGCGGGACCGCTGGGTCCGCGTCGATTCTGCCCACTACCACGACATCGTCCTGCCGCCGATACGCCTCTACGAGCTGGGTGGAGCGTACTTCGTACGCGACGGCAACCACCGGGTATCCGTAGCAAAACTGCAGGGTGTGCTGGAGATAGACGCCGAGGTCGTTTCACTCAACGCCGCCATCCGCATAGACAAGAACATGGATATGGACGAGATAAAACGGGCTCTCATCCAGTATGAAAAGAAGGAATTCTACGCGCAAACCATGTTTGGGCAGATAACAGACGACACGAACCTCGATTTTACCAGCCCCGGTGCGTACGACCAGATCGTTGAACACATACTCGTGCACAAGTATTACCTGAACCAGAGCAGC
>JAFGUM010000043.1 GCA_016938515.1 Spirochaetales bacterium
TGATCTTTGACTTCATCGTGTCCTTCCTTCCCAACATCAACTGATTGCGGAAACCCTACGGCATTCCGCCTACCCTCAAGCGCACCCGCGGTACTCGGCTTGGCCGCTACGCGCCGCGCTGTGGGCAGTCTTTAGTTACTCATTGAAAATAATACACCATAATCATAACCTGTCAACGAAAAACCGGCGCCCATGCCTATCTTTGGCAGGATTTGCCACGCTCCGCATAGCCGTACTCACTACACAAATAAACCAATTCATACTATCGTTGAAATCATCATGATCAACAAGACTCGATACAGGCCAAAAGCGCCGCGCTGGTTCAATACGCTGCTCCGATACTCCTTCGGATACTGGCTCAAGCTCCGTTTCAGGATCCGTCCGACCGGCACAGAGCTATTCAAGCGAATCCGACCGCCATACGTCATAGTACCGACGCACCACGGCGTACTCGACCCCTTCATGGTCGGGTATTTTGTTCCCGAGCCCGTCTACTGGGTTACCGGCGACGGCAACATGCGCTCGACGATCATGAGGTTTTTACTGGGACTCGTCGGATCGATCCCAAAATCCAAGTCGATACCCGACCTTGAGACGATCAACTGGATAGTCGAGGTGATTAGAAAACGCGGTGGGGTCGTTGGAATTTTTGCGGAAGGCCAGTCAAGCTGGGACGGCCACACGCAGGCCATCATCCCGTCTACGGCCAAGCTGCTCAAGCTGCTCAAAGTGCCGGTCATAGCCGCCGTACTCAAAGGCTCGTTTTACAGCCAGCCACGCTGGGCGTGGAACCACCGCCCCGGCAATATGGAAATCGAGTTCAAGCTCGTCATGGATGGCGCGACGGCAAAAGCCAGTAGTCCTGAGGCTATACTCGCTGAACTGGAGCGCGCCATGGAATACGACGAAACCGAATGGCGCGACAACCACCCAGTGCAGCACAGGGGTTCAGGCAGAGCCCGGCACCTGGAGCTATCACTGTACATGTGCCCCGTGTGCGGGCAGGCGGGTACGATGCGCAGCTCAGCCAACCGCCTGTACTGCAAGGCGTGCGGCCACGTGGTGCGGCTGTCCAGAGCCTATCGCTTCACCGCGGCAGGCTCGTGCCAGCCACGGTTTTCTAGTATACGCGAATGGGACCTGTGGCAAAAGGGCGCGTTCAAGGCGCTCATCCACAACGCGCTGGCCAAGCCTGAAGCACCCATCTTCGCTGATACGGGCGTTATTATCATGCAGGGGCACCGCATGAACCCGCTACGCAAGCTGCGTACCGGCTCGCTGGTGCTCTACCCTGATCGTCTGGAACTCGTTACGCTGTTTGGCGAGAAGCTGCGGTTTCCAATCGCCGGGCTGGACGGCCAGCACGTTCTAAAACAGCAGTTGTTCGAGTTCTACCACGATCGGCGCCTGTACCAGTTCCGTTTTCCGCGCCGTTTCCAGTCGGCGCGGAAATGGCTGGACGCCATATACGCGCTCAAGGCTGCCGATCTTCCTCCAGCCATATCGTAGCGGGCTTTTTAAAGGCCCGGCGCTTCGCGATCATGGCAAACGCCAGCAGCGAGTACAGCAAGTACGCGACGGCTATGCCTATCATCACCCAGAAAGGCCCCAGCGACCCCTGCTGGCCAGCGATAGCCGGGAGATTGATCGCGAGGATGAACGGTATCATCAGCGCAAACGTCAAGCCAGCTGACAGCATGTAGTCATTTGACACTTTGGTCTTGAACTCTGGATCAAGGATACGCAGCAGCGCGAGTCCTGTGGACAGCGTGCCGGTTGATACGCCGTATATCATGATCATGCGCTCGTAGCGGTGGTCTTTGAACACGCGCGAACTGATCCACGGCACGGAAATGGCGATTAGCAAGCCTCCCGCCGATGACACCACCAGGAGAGGCAGCCAGTACCTGCCCACAAATACGAGGGAGATGGCCGCGAGCGAACCAGTAACCATGTAGTCCACCGCCAGGCCGGAGATACGGGACAGGCCGTCGTTGTCGAGCACGTGCCCTACCCCCA
>JAFGUM010000358.1 GCA_016938515.1 Spirochaetales bacterium
ACGTGTCGCACACCGCTCTGGCCAGTTGCGGCTTCCAAACCGCGAACCTCCGCGACACGGCCGGGTATGGATAGCCACGCGCGCTCAGCGCATACGAGGTTCAGGCTGGGCTTGGCAAGCGCGGGTTTTAGCCCACAGGCTATGTCTATGGCCTCAGCGGTGGCTTCAATGCCGCTGGAGTACGGATAGGTCCAGCCCGACATGTAGCCTCCGGATAGTCTCGCCGCAATCTCGCCAACATACGCGCCGTTCCTCGTATACTTTATATCTCCCTTGGCGGTGCCATCCCGTATGCCCAGCGCCGCGACCCCGGCTTTGAACACGGCCATGACGTCATTCAGTATGTCAGTATCGTAGGCGCTGGGCATGGTATGACCCATCTCCACGAAGTACGGCTCAAAAACGACAATCCTGTCCGCTACGCCACGGAGCGTAACCTCTCCACGATACACGACCGCGTCGAGGCTGAACTCGGGGCCACGCAGATATTCTTCTACTATGGCACGGCCACTACGGGAGTATCCTACGGCTTCCACCCACGCTTCTCGAAGCTCACTCTCGCTCCTGGCCAGCCTGCAGCCTCTTGAACCCATATTGTCTACTGGTTTAACGACGAGGGGAAGCTGCGCGACACGGGAAGCCAGAACGACGGGATCATCGTTCTTCGCGCCACAAGCGTACCGCGGAACTGGAACACCCGAAGCAGCCAGCCTGGCCCGCATCCTGGCCTTATCAGACGCGTCGAGAGCGGTATCGTACGGAATACCCGGCAAACCGAGGGCGTTGGCTATCCAGGCTACAGACGTAGAAAAGTCTGTACCCGCCGTAAACACGCCGACGAGACCATTGATGGTCGCCGCCGCCGCGGCAAGCGCGTCGAGATTTTTAAGATCGATGTGCAGAAACTCATCAGCTTCTGGAATCAGGGGGGCTCGCGGGTCTCCATCCGCGACTATCACCCGGTATCCCTTGCTCCTGGCTATACGAATGGCAGGTCCCTGCATAACGCCAGCACCCAGTATAAGCAACGCTTTCATCATCACTCCGCATAGTCAGAAATCCGCCCCTTGGCGCGCGTCCCCGTGTACACGGCATAGCACTCGAACGTATCACCAAGGCCAAACAGCTTTGAAATCATCATCGCCACGATGTAGCGAAGCGATGTACTGCGGTTTGGCACTCCCGGAAAACGCTCTGGATGATGGCCGGTTACCACTATTCTTTGTACCTCAAAACCAAAGCGTCTGAGAATACCCGTAGCTGTTTTGGGGTGCCATACGGTGCAATGGTCATCGGGTGAATCACGCAGGAAGCCGCGCAGGCTCTTGCGCGCGGATATGCCCCCGAGTGACGGTGTGGAGAACGCAAAAACGCCTCCGGGCTGCAAAAGCCGTGCGACCTTGTCCAGAACCCGTCCCAAATCGTCAAAATGCTCTATGACGTACCACATCGTGAGCGCGTACAGATCGCGCGGATACAGCCCTTCGGCTTCCAAACCCGAAAAGTCAGCGACGAACGCTGGAATTGCGTACGTAGATTGCACGTAGGCCACAGCATCTAGTGATAGATCCATACCTACGGCGTTCCATCCCCTCGTCTGGGCTTCTATCGCAAACGCGCCGTACGCGCATCCTACGTCAAGTAGTGTCCGGCCAGAAAACCCGCCTTGTATCAAAGATTCCAGTATCCGCAGCCTCTTTGCAGCGGCCGCGCGTATGGTTGGGATATCCTCGACGTACGTCTTACCGTACTGCGCCTTGTACTGGTCAAAAAAATATGCGGTATCGATATAAGGCACGGCCTTGTCGACGAATGATGACATCCGCACCATTCCACAATCAGTACAGCGGAAATATGACCTGCTATCATCGCGGAAGAGCGCTACGCCAACCCTGGCGCCACAAACGGGGCACGCTCCGGAGTTTCCGGGTGACAGCGAGGCAATCTTGGCGGCCAGATCGTGGCGTTCCGCTGGAGCCGCCCGCCTGCTTGCCTCAACGAGGGTTTCCTGATCCAGCAAAGCCCGTCTGAAAACTGATTCCTTTGCCGTGCCCACCCCGAGGCTCGTAAAGCCAGCAGCCATCGAAAGCTCTTCGTGTACGCGGCCAGGATTGAACACGAGCACCGCGCACCCAGCCCAGGCTGCTTCGAAAGCGGTAAGTCCGAACAATGTTACCACGAGATCGTAGGAACTCAATTTTTCTTTCAGATCCTGCACAGGACCTATCGCCGTTACGCCAGGATATTGTGTTGCGGCTTCTGAAAGCGCCCCGGTTACGACGGTAATCTGTTCTGGCTTCAGGTAGCGCTTTCCCAGCGCCAGCTGTAAAAAACGCGACGTCAACCCCGCTTTGTCTTCACCACCAAAACTCACGAGTACTCGCCTTATCATTGCCGGTGGCGAACGCCTCGCCTCAGGCAGGGCAAGATAGCCCAGGGATGCACTATTCGCCGCTATCCTGCGTCGCTCGACGCGAGGCAATCCAGGAAGTATATCAACGAGATAGTCTACGCCGAACCTCGCTTCGCCGCCTTCGTCTATAGCGATAACAGCACCATGGGAAGCCCAGTGCAGAAGCTCGTGGCGTGTTGTTTCCCTGTTATCCAGAATGATCCAGGCAAAACGATCTTGTGGCGAAAGCGATTCGATTACCCGCACTGATGACAATTCCCGCGGATACGCCAGCCTAAGTTCGTCAGAACTCCATGATTCAGTACCCGGTTCCTCCGGCAGGTAGACTGCGGCTCGTGAACCCAACGAGTTTGCCAGGCCAAAGCAGCGTATCAGGTGTCCTGATCCATTGCCTTTCCGTACAGACGGCACGAATACTATGTCTATCACGCAGATGCTCCAGACGCCACGCTCGCACGAAGCCAGGAAAACACATCGGCATCTGCTGGAACCGGCCCAAACGCGGCGACGATAGCTACGGCTCGATCGTAGTCCGAGGCCGTATCTACGGTGACGCTCGCATCTGGCAGGCGATAGTCTGGAGGGCATGGAACCCTGGCCACGGTAAAGAGCTCGGGATGCTCGTACAGATACGGGCATACGTGTTCCCGGTACCTGGC
>JAFGUM010000044.1 GCA_016938515.1 Spirochaetales bacterium
GCCTTTACTGCAGGGCGTTCATTTTCTTATATTATTACTACTATGGTAATAAATACAGAGAAGAGACGCGCGGTCAGCCTCGTTGCGACGCTCGCGTTGATAGCGGCTGTGCCGCTGTTTTCATCCTGCGGCTCAGAGCCCAACCAGAGTTCCGGGACAAGCGCGGACAAGCCTGCGGCCGTTGCCGCGAAAGGAGTCATTCCCATGCCGGTACTGAAGGCCGCGGACGCGGCGAATGTTTGCTACGTGGAGCCAAGCGAAGAGCTCAGGGCGCAGCTCAGCCCGGAGCAGTACGCGGTACTCGTGGAGAGCGCTACCGAGCCGCCCTTCCAGAACGCGTTCTGGGACAACCACAGGGAAGGAATCTACGTAGACGCGATAGACGGCACAGCGCTGTTCGCGTCGCGGGAAAAGTTTGACTCGGGTACTGGTTGGCCGAGCTTCTGGGCTCCCATAGACCCGGACGCCGTCGTGCTCGTGGAAGACCTGTCGTATGGGATGCGCCGTATCGAGGTACGATCCAAGGCATCAGGAGGACACCTTGGCCACCTGTTCGACGACGGCCCCGATCCTACCGGGCTCAGGTACTGCATCAACTCGGCGTCCTTGCGCTTCATTCCCAGGGCGGAGCTGGCCGCGAATGGGTACGGAGACCTCGAGTCGCTGTTTGATAAATAACGGAAGCTACTGAACGAGTCGCGCGGCCATGGTGGTTGCTTCAGCCTCCGGCCGCACGGCACCAGCGCTGAGCTCGCTTATACGGGCCGTAAAGTCATCCCAGGCGGCGGACGCGACGTCCACCACGAGGCTCACGTCCTCGGCGAAGTCCTCTGACACGATGGTGGCTCCAGCGTCAGCCGAGGCGATGCGCGCCCGGTCAAAAAGGTGGTAGGGCACAGAAAACCGCGCGCGCACCGTCTCCACGAGTTCCGCCCGCCTGGTGTTTGCCAGCACCGCCCGCCCTGCTTCCGTATACGCCTTTACGAGACCACCAGTACCGAGCAGGCTTCCTCCGAAGTATCGCGTAACGACGACGACGACGTTTCCCAACCCCGAACCTTTGAGCGTAGCCAGAAGCGGCCTGCCAGACGTGCCCGATGGCTCGCCGTCGTCAGAGCAGAACTCGGTAACTGAGTTGCCGCCACCGATGATGAAAGCCGGGACGTGATGCGTGGCATCCGGAAATTCCTGCCTGATCGCCGCCATGTAGCCGCGGGCTGTGGCAACCGAATCAGCCGGTGAAAGGCTCGCAATAAATCGGGAATTGGATACTACAACCTCCGCGCGCGCGGGTTCGTACGGCACCACAAGCATGGTTCGACTATAGCACACGCTCATTCACCCGTTATATAGTTCATCGAACCTTGGTGCTTACAGCCCAACAGCGCCACTACACCGCTTGCCGGAGTGCCGTACTGCGTTATACTGGTACAGACATCAAAGAACGTGGAGTCCGCATGCGCACAGAAACCAGCCGGCTGTTAAAGCCCTTCATCACGCCCTACCTGGGCAGCAACATTCGCATCTGCAAGAAGTCCAGGCTGCTCGCGCCAGTACTGATGGCGATAGGGATCCTGTCACTGGCCCTCGTCGGGCTTATGGCGGCTACCGGGGCCTACGCCGTAGCCGGCATCCTGTCAGCGCTCGTCGTATTCTGCGC
>JAFGUM010000359.1 GCA_016938515.1 Spirochaetales bacterium
CGACTGGAAACTGACCGCCTCAGTCTACGACGTGAAACTCGGGAAAATACAGCTCTTCTATGCGACCCAGAGACAAAAGCGCGTTGAGCGTGTCGCGCAGCGCGGCTTTTACGGTGGCTTCGTTGGCGGGAGACAGCTCGTCGGCGGTTTTGGACGACAAAAAGGCGGTCGCGGCCGCGCGCAGCTCACCATGTTTGCGCCTGAGCTCCTCGCGAAACTGCCTGTCGGAGGCGTCGTACGGGAAGGCCACGTCGAGCACGACGATGGCGGGCGGTGTATCGGCGGTGCTGGCTCGGACGCGTCCTATGCCGTCGTAGACGCCGCCGGACGCCAGCTCCACCGGTACGGCCTCCCGGGCAAGCTTGCGCGCGCGCGAGCCCGTCAGTACGGCCCAGGTGGTGCCGGCGACGATGACCACGAGGACGACGGCGATAACCACGGCAAGCGCTCGTTCGGTTTTGCTCATGCGGCTCCTCCGGTGTCGGTACCCGGGATGTGGCGGCGCCAGATCGACCCGGCAACCGTGATTCCCACGGCCCCCAGAATGGCGCTCGTCGCGAAGAACACCGAGTGGTACCCGGCTGCCGTCGCGAGCGTGGCGCCCATGGCCGGCCCGAGGGCGGCTCCGGCGTTCGAGATGGACGATGACAGGCCGTAGGTTGCCCCCTGCTTGTCCTTGTCGGCCAGCGTCGCTATAAGCGCGTTGACGCTGGGCATCGTCCCCCCAAGGAATATACCCGAGCCGAGCCTGAGCAGCAACAGTTGCCAGGGCGCGGTAACGAAGCCCTGCGGCAGGTAGAACAGCGTTGCCCCGGCCATGCACAGCACCAGCGTCTTGCCGTAGCCGAACCTGCCGGACACCTTGCCGATGACGCCCGCCGCGATGGCGCCGGCCAGCGAGCCCGCCGCAATGATGGCCCCTGACAGCGAACCTACGCCCTGGTCGCTGCCGGTGAGCTGCAGGATGAACAGCGGCAGCATCGGCATTACCACCATGGATGCAAACTGCACCGAGAACACAACACCCATGAGCGAGGCGAGGGCCCGCGAGCGGAAAAGCGGAGAAAAGTCCGGAATCGCGTTTCTGAGAACGGAGCTCGTGCGTGGTGAAGGAACAAAATCCTCCGAGACAAAGCGCATCACGATGATGGCCGCTGACAGCAGCAGCGCGCTCGTTGCCAGAAAGTTGGCGCGGAGCCCGAGCGTATCCGCCACCACGCCGCCGAAAAGCGGGCCTATGGAATTGCCCAGGTAGATGGCCATCTGCATCAGACCGAGGCGGTAGCCCACCTCCTTTGCCGGCGTTATCGACGCGGTAAGCACCGTGGCGGCGGCCACCGTGCCGGTAACACAGCCCTGCAGCGTGCGCAGCAGCGCTACCTGCCATGGCGCTGTCGTCAGCGTCATCAGGCCTATAAGGATGGCACCGCCAAACATCGCGCGCAGCAGCATCAGCCGGCGGCCGTAGCTGTCCGCCAGGCTGCCCCATATCGGCGCGAAGATGGCCATGGACAGCGACGCGCCGGTCTGCGTAACACCCGTCCAGAAGTTGAGGGACGCCGCGTCGGTGAGCCCGAGCGACCGGAGGTGCAGCGGAATTATGGGCGTTGTAGTAGAAAACCCGGCTATGGCTATGAACTCTGCTATCCATATCGCGTTGAAGGAGCGTTTCCAGTCGTTCATATAAGTTGAACGTCATACTAACCGTTTGCTCATCATTGCGGCAAGCGGGGCGCGATACGATACTGTCGTTTGTCAACTCCTCGCGCGGAGGGGCCGATACACAATACACAACCCTGGGGGGACGATGGTGCGATCCATACGAGCATTTTTTACGGTGGCGATGCTGAGCAGCCTGCTTAATGCCGTTCTACTGGCCGCGAGCATCCATTATATAGCAATTAGTACCGGGGGCGCGGCTTCGTTGCCCTTGGTGGCGGCCATCAGCGCGGCCCTGTTCCTGATGAGCCTCGCGCTGATCCTGCCCAAGGCCAGGAAGTACAGGCCGAACTTCAACGCAGACCAGCACCGGGATGACCGCAACAAGGAGGCGTTGGCGGCGCTGGCCGGTACGCCTCTCAAGACGCTGGTCCAGTACGCGCTGTTCTGGCTCGCGGCGTTGACGGGGGTCGTCTTCTTCGTGCCGAACCTCGGCCTGTCCGAGGCGCAGCGACTGCCCATGTTCATGTACCTGGCTGCGCAGAGCTTCCTGTCGGCGGCCTTTGTGTACGTGTTCTTTGACCGCCTCGTCGTTACCATACTCGTGGAGAACACGGTACAGCTGTATCCCAAGGAGCTTCGCGACAATCGCCAGTACCGCAAGGGCGTCATCATACCCGTGTTCATCGGCATAATGAGCATGCTGTTCGCCGGGGGAGCGCTACTGCTGATATGGGACGCCAGAAGTAGCGCCCCCGCGGACGCGGTTCCCGGTATCAGCCTGACCCTTACCGCGTCGATAGCGGTTTTCATAGCCGTTGTCGGCGTCCTGGTCGTAACCTGGAACAAGGGCAACTCCCAGATATTCAAGCTGATCATCCAACAGCTTACCCAGTTGTCTTCAGCAGAAAAAGACCTGGTGCAGCGCATATCCGTGGCGTCGGTTGACGAGCTGGCGTCTATAAGCGGGCTGGTAAACGACTTTTGCGCCGGTCTGGCCAGCAGCATCGACAACGTAAAAGCGGTGCAAAAGGAGCTGACAGAGCTTGGCACCACGCTGAAACGCAGCGCCGGAACGACAGCCGTGGCCGTATCGGGCATTGGCGACAGCATACAGGCGATGCAGGAGAAATCAGCGGTGCAGACGCAGAGCGTCCTGGAGTCATCGGGAGCCGTGGAACGGATAGCCCGCACCATCGAGTCTATGGAACGAGTCGTCGCGGAGCAGGCTGCCAGCGTGACGCAGGCATCGGCGTCCATAGAAGAAATGGTGGGCAACATCGCTTCGGTAACCAGTTCGGTGGAGAAGATGGCCAGGCAGTTCGCCGACCTGACGCAGGCCGCCGAACACGGCCGCTCCGCCCAGGCTGAATCCCGGGCCAAAATCGAGCTTATCCAGAGCAGGTCGGCAAGCCTGCTCGAAGCCAACAAGGTTATAGCCACCATAGCCAGCCAGACCAACCTGCTGGCTATGAACGCAGCCATCGAAGCCGCCCACGCCGGAGACGCCGGCAGGGGGTTTTCAGTGGTTGCCGACGAGATCCGCTCGTTGGCAGAAACATCCGCGAAGCAGTCCAAGACCATCAGGATGGAGATCCAGCAGGTGCAGGAAGCCATCAGCGAGGTCGTCAACTCGTCTGGGAGTACCGAAGAAGCGTTTTCAAGCGTGCAGGAACGCATCGGAGAGACCGACGCCCTCGTACGCGAAATACAGATGGCCATGTCCGAGCAGCGCGAAGGTTCGACGCAGATACTGTCTGCCCTGCGTGCCATGAACGACATCACCGCCCAGGTGCAGTCTGGCTCCACCGAGATGAGCGCCGGCAACAACGTCGTCCTGGCCGAGATAGGAAAACTGCGGGAAGCCACGGGGAATATCCAGGCCAGCATCGAACAGGTTGCCTCGGGTGTGGGAGAAATACGGTCCAGCGCCGGCGAGGTTTCCGACGTGGCAGAGCGGACGGTTGGCAATATACGCGTCATGGACGAGGCCATAGGGCACTTTAAAACCTGAAGCCGCCGGAGCAACCAGCCATTAAAAAAACGCCCGGAGCCGTGGCCCCGGGCGTCTCAAAACTAAAAATCGACGCTTACTTTTTAAGGTTCAAGCCCATGAATGGCTCGAAGGTGTAGGTTTCGCCGGCCTGGATATCGTAGAAACCCTCAACCTGGAGGCCGCCCGACGTTATCTTGATCAGGTGCCTGCCGGGGGTCAGCTGTACGATCTGGCCCTTCTGGGGCACGCCGTCAACGTACATCTGTATCTGGCTCCAGTGGCCGCCCTTCAGGTCTGTATTGATGCTTGCCGCGGGCAAGACCACAGATACCGTGCCCATCGCCGTCTGCAGCGTCACGTTGATGCTCTTGGGGCCGGTAAGCGTGAAGCTCTCGCTGTACGACACGAAGCCGGGCGCCTGCACCGTTATCGTGTACGTGCCGGGAGCCAGCTGCGTGTTAAAGGGAGCGTTGCCGGCCATCGAGCCGTTGAGCAGCACCTGCGCGCCCTTGACGTTGGTCGCGTTGACAGACAGCTGGAAGGTAGCCGGCTGCAGCGTCACCGTTATGGTCTTGGGGCCGTTCAGCACAAAGCTCTCGTTGTACGCGAGGAAGCCGGGAGCCTGCACCGTTACGGTGTAGCTGCCCGGAGCCAGGTTGCCCCGGTATGGCGACGCGCCTACCATGCTGCCGTTGACCAGCACCTGCGCGCCCTTGACGTTGGCCGCGTTGACGGACAGCGGGAAGGTGGCCGCCTGCATCGTAACCGGCAGCGTCATGTTGCCCTGCACCGTTACCGTCGTGCTAAAGTCCAGGTAGCCCTTGGCGGTGACGGTAACC
>JAFGUM010000360.1 GCA_016938515.1 Spirochaetales bacterium
AGCCAGCGCTTCCGGAGTCCTGGTGCCACAGTCTATGAGCACGTGGTCTGATCCTTTAACGACCAGCACATTGTTCTGGTAGAACTTCTTGGTAAACGCGCTGCCGGCGCCGATAAATGTAAGTGATAGCGATTCGTCGTCGCGCACAAGCGAAACTCTGGGGGGCTCGTCGCCGCGCGACTTCGTCGTTGTTTTATTCATCGGATTCAGTATACTGTATGAACGGTCACTTTTCAAAAATATAGCACGCCGTTGCGTTTCAACGGCGTCGGGACTATTTGACAATTCGTGGTCCGTCATGCTAATATTTACTGATTTCAACACTTCGGAGGCCCGTGGGTGGCGACGCTGAAACGATACAAAGAGTATGAAAAATCGTTCGCGAAGCGCATAGGTTCCTCGATACGAGCCTTTTTCAGTGTTCTGGCCAGTGCTGTAGCCAGGTTTTTCCACGCGGGCAGGCAGAAAATTACCATTATGCTCGTGCCGCACACCGAGAAACGCATACTGAACCTCCAGATAAGCTTTTTTGGCCTCGCCGCTTCCGCCATCGTCATCCTTGGCGTAGCGGGTTTCTTCGCCTATTCCAGCGCCGGGTACGGCGAAGTCGCGGGCAAGCTGGCGGGCAAAACAGAAGCGCTCAACGCGACACAGGCCGATCTTGACGCCATCCGTGACAGCACGAGCCGCCTCGTCAAGGCAGCCCGATCATTTCAGGTGGCGCTTGATTCTACGCTGTCCACCATAGGCGTACAGAACCAGCAGGACGACGCGGCAAAGGCCGACGGCGATCTCGCCGCGTTCTTTTCACCTTCCGACGTAGTGTCCGGGCGGCTACGGGAAGCGGCTGAAATAGAACGAGTGAGCGGGTACCTCGAGCGGTCGGTCAAGCCACTTACCGAGCTGGGGGACACGATTGCCGCACAGGGCGGCATACTTTCAGAAATACCCAATATCTGGCCCATCAAGGGCGGTATCGGGCATATTTCCATGTACTACGGCCAAAACGAGAATCCGATCTACGGTTCGTGGTACATACACAAAGGCATAGACCTGTCCACCTTCCGTTCTGGCGACCCGGTACTGGCTACCGCCGACGGCAAGGTTGTTACGGTAGCGTACGATATCAGCCTGGGAAACTACATCATCATAGAGCATAAACACGGATTTCTTACTCGCTACGCTCACCTCAACGCGTTCAGGGTGCAGAAAGGCGCCATCGTCAAGCAGGGCCAGATCATCGGCTACATCGGCAATACCGGCTTGTCTACCGGCCCCCACCTGCACTACGAAGTTCACCTCGGCACAGAAACCATAGACCCTCTCAGGTTCCTCAACATCCGCTCCGGCTCAGCATCATTGACGCGGTAGCGGTCGACGGGTACGATACGCCATGCCTGTCCCCAAGGACGTACTCGTAAATACGCTACTCGGCCCCGAAAGTTCGTTTCGGGGAGATCTTGTCGTTGATGGCTTCGTGCGCGTTGATGGCGACATGCGGGGCTCTATTCGGGCGAGCGGCAAGGTCGTGGTCAGTGAGTCGGCCAGGTGCGACGCGTCCATAGTAGCGCGCGCGGCTGTTGTAGGTGGCGTGGTTAGAGGCGACGTGTGCGTCTCGGAGCGCCTGACCATCCTGGATGGCGGCGTCATAGTTGGCGACGTTTTCGCGCCACGGCTTGATGCCGATGGCGACATAGTCATACACGGCGACGTTGCCGTACCTGGTTCAATAGAAGGAACCGAAGAAGCAATGCTCGCCTTCATACGCAGGCGGGGCTCCAAAATTAGGCCGTTTGGTTTTGATGCTCCCATCGACGAGGTGCGGATGGAAACCGCTACGGCCACCGGACAAGCATGGCGAAAATAGCGCTTCCCGATCCTTTGCTCACCGGTCTGGTGCCGGGTCTCTCGGGGCGCAAGACAGAAAAGAAAAAAGAGCCAGTCAAAGCCGCAACCTTCCGGTCTGCGCTTGCCGAGGCTTCGCAAACCGAACTGACACCAGCTGCGGAAGGTGTACCGTTCTCCGAGGCCGAAGCCGCAGAACTGCTGGATGCTGTTCACGCATCGGGGGAAGAGCTCAAGCGCGATCCCAACGCTGACAACGTCAGAGCGTACAAGGCAGCCGTCCGCAATTTTGTACACTACGTCGTTGATCGCGCGTACGACGTTTCCGAGAAAACTTCGGGTGGAAACATCCTCAAGAGGAAGAAATTTACCACCGTCGTCGTAATAGACGAGCGGCTCGAGCGTCTGGGCGCTGAAGTCCTGTCAGCCCAGAGGGACAAGCTCGAGATACTACGGCGCATCGACGAGATTCACGGCTTGCTCGTCGATCTGTTGCGCTAGAGGCACCTGCCCTGAACCAGAACCGGCTTCACAACGCGGAGCCGGGCTAGAGGAGAAGCGATGATGATTGAAGATACCGGATACGAACCTGGTGACGAAGACCTCAGCCACCTCGAAGACGAGGCTCCGGACACTACCGAGCAAACAGCCTCGTACACCGAATTGCCTGATCCGCTGTACCGCCTCAGGGCTGACCCATACAACGAGTCGTACTACGCCTCGTGCGTCAGCCCTCTCGAGCCAGGCACCAAGGTCGTAGCGCCTACACGGTACGGCAAGGATATATGCACGGTGCTCGGCATAGTCAAAGCGCCCGGTTTTGTACGCGTAGACGACATCGCCAGGATTGAGCGCATCGCTACCCCTGAAGACGAGGCACGACGAGCGCTTGATGTCGAAAAAGAACGCAAGGCTTTTACGTTGTGCCAGGAAAAAATCAAATCGCACAACCTGCCAATGAAGCTCGTATTCGCGCATTACCTGTTTGAAGAACCCAAAGTACTGTTCTTCTTTACAGCCGACTCACGAGTAGACTTCAGGAACCTCGTCAAAGATCTCGTAGCTGTGTTCAAAATGAGGATAGAGTTGCGGCAGATTGGCGTACGCGATGAAGCCAGGGTCGTTGGCGGGTGCGGCGTCTGCGGTCGCGTGCTGTGCTGTCACGGCGTAACCGACAAGCTCGTGCCCGTATCGATAAAGATGGCCAAAGACCAGAACCTGTCCCTCAACTCGCTTAAAATCTCAGGGCCGTGCGGCAGGCTACTCTGCTGTCTGGCGTACGAGTACGGATTTTACCGCGAGGCGAGACGGTCTATGCCAAACGAGGGGGCACGAATATCCTATGACGGTACTACGTTCCGTGTCATAGAGGTAAACGTCCCCGCGGGTCGCTTGCGCCTGTCGGGAGAAGACGGTCGATACCTTGACGCGAACGCGTCCCGTTTTGTACAGAAAGACAATCGATGGGTATTGCTCGAAGAAGAACTGGAGCAGGAGGAGTAGATGTCTGACGGCGAGTACAAGAGACCTACCTGGGATGAGTATTTTATGGAGGTTTGCCGCTCCATCGCCAAACGGGCAACCTGCGATCGCGGCAGATCCGGCTGCGTCATAGCCAAGGACAACCAGATTCTGGCAACCGGCTACGTAGGCTCTCCCTCGGGACTGCCGCACTGCGACGAAGTGGGGCACCTGTTTACCAAGACCATCCACGCTGATGGCACGGAGTCAAACCACTGTGTTCGCAGCGTGCACGCTGAGCAGAATGCTATCTGCCAGGCGGCCAGGCGAGGCATAGCCATAGAAGGAGCAACCCTGTACTGCAAGATGACGCCGTGCCGGGCCTGCGCCATGATGATAATCAACTGCGGTATCGTGCGAGTCGTCTGTGAACGCAAGTATCACGCGGGCGTGGAGAGCGAGGAGATGTTCCGGCAGGTGGGGATACACCTCGAGTACGTTGAAGACGAAGTAGAGCGCTACGAAAGGCAGTAAGCCGCCTCCAGCTTGAAGCAGGCGGGCTTTTCGGGTACGGTGTGCGCGTGGGCATACGAATCCTGTACATCGGCGAGATAGTAGGTCGGGTTGGCATTTTCTCCGTTAAAAAGTTGCTGCCACAGCTAAAGCGGCAGTACGAAGCGGATCTTGTAATAGCCTGCGCCAATGGCGCTACCGGAGGGGCCGGCATCGGCAAGGCTCACTCTGTCTATCTGCACAAGCTGGGCATAGACGTGCTCACCACCGGTGAAGCGGCTTTTTACAAGAAAGACATTGTAGAGGCTTTTCCAAAAACATCATGGCTGCTCAGACCCATCAACTACCCGCCGGGAGTACCCGGACGTGGGTTTCGCGCCTGCCAGACGTCCAAGGGGGCGGTCGTCGTCGTGCAACTTCTCGGACAGGCCGGCTTCCAGCGCGTACATCTGGACAATCCGTTTCAGGTCATAGACGCAGCCTTGCCACGGCTCAAAGAGCTCTCGGCAGCGGTGATACTCGACTTCAGGGCGCCTACCACGGCAGAACGTCGCGCAATGATCAGGCACGTCGACGGCAGGGTAAGCGCGGTACTCGGCTCGTACGGCAGGGCATTGACCGCTGATGCGTCAATTTCAGTTGCGGGAACGGCTTCAATCACCGACACCGGCCGTACGGGAAGCCTCATGTCGGTCGGCGGCATGGACGCCGACACCCGTATAGGAGAATACCTGAGCGGCGTACCCGTATGGGCAAAAGACGCTGTTGCGACTCCAGAGTTGCAAGCGTGCGTACTGGAACTGGACACTGACGGCAGGGCGCAAAGCATCGAGACCCTGCGCGTACCGTGCGAGGAGGAATTCAATGAAGGAACGCGGAATAGCGACTAAGGTCGATGGCAATAGCGTTACTGTACTCATCACCGTGCACGAAGGCTGCGAATCGTGCGATTCTCGCGATAGTTGCTCGTCTATAGGACACGAACTCTTGGCGGACACGAGTGGCGCTCTGGCAATTGCCATAGGTGACACGGTAGACATAGAAGTTCCCGATTCTGTGCGCGCCGCCGGCGCGTTGTGGCTGCTTGCCGTCCCTCTCGCGCTGTTCTTCGCGGGATACCTGGGTGTTGGATCGATGTTCCCCGGCACGAGTGAAGGCCCCCAGGCACTCGCGGGGCTCGTAGGACTGGCTGGTGGTGTGCTCATCGCTACTGTGGTAGCCAGACGAAGCCGCCTGTCGATGCGCCCTACCGCCACCAAGGTTAACGAGTAGCCGCTCCCAGGAGCCTGTCGGACTTAGGATCTTGACCCAGCGAAGGCGAGCCGTGAGTGAAAAATTAGTGAGGATTGAGGGCCATACTGCCCGTA
>JAFGUM010000361.1 GCA_016938515.1 Spirochaetales bacterium
GGCAAGCACGAGCGTAGTACAAGGTGTACGTAGTTCCTTGCCGGCATGGTGAAATGGTATACACGGCAGACTCAAAATCTGCTGCCCGCGAGGGTGTGAGGGTTCGAGCCCCTCTGCCGGTACGAGCCTGGAGGAGGTTACGATGGAAGCAGTAAACGCGTGGAGATCCGGTACGGTAGCACAAACCACCGTTCAGGCTCTCAAGAAGAACGGTTTCGAAGCGTTCTACGTTGAAACTGGCGAGGAAGCCGCCGCCATTGTAGCCGGACACTTGAAAAAAGGCGCCACGGTAGGTTTTGGCGGCTCCATGACCGTCAAGGCCCTGGGCATTCAGCGGCTGGCGGAAGAAGCTGGCTGTGAGCTGCTCGACCACAACGTCCCCGGGCTTTCCGCAGAGGCAAAAACGGCAATACTCCGGCGGCAGCTGACCAGTGACGTCTTCATCTCAGGGTCAAACGCCATCACCGCGGAAGGCGAGATAGTCAACGTGGACGGTACCGGCAACCGCGTCGCCGCGCTCTGCTTTGGCCCGCTCAAGACCATCGTCATCGTGGGAGCCAACAAGATAGTCCGCGACCTCGACGAAGCGTTTGCCCGGATAGAAACATACGCGGCGCCGATGAACAACAAGCGCCTTGACAAGCCCAACCCCTGCGTAAAGACGGGCGTCTGCATGGACTGCGACGGCGACACGCGGCTGTGCCGGGCGTATTCGATCCTGCGCAAGCGCCCTGGTGGCACCAACTTTACCGTCATAATCATCGGGGAGTCGCTCGGCTACTGACAACCCGTGGTAAGCGCCAGTTTCTCAGTCCAGCACGCCGCCGTGTGACTCGGCATCGACGACTATCCTGCGCTGGGCGTCACGCCTTATTATCGGGATATCGTCGTATCGACCAGAGTTGTTCCAGAACAGCAAGCCTTCGTTTGACGCGTCGCGTACTCCGTCTACCTCCAGCGCCACGTACTCGGGTGAATACCAGGCCCTGTCGTAGCGCACGTTCAGGTAGAACGCCTGCACGTACGGCCTTATTACCACTTTTTTCCTTGCTATGTATGAGTTCCGGAGCGTGCCGATGCGGTAGATGCGGTATGGTCGCTGTACCGCCGGTTCAAAGCCCATAAACGTCTGTTCGAAGTGGGACGGGTAGAACATGGGGCAAATCGCGTCTACGTACCTGGCGAGCAGTTCGACATCCTGTCCCGTACGCACCCCGGAGCGATACCACCCGTTGGCGCCGTAGATATCTATGCTTATGGGAGCGGAAATGTTGGTTCTGGCGTAGGATAAAAACGACATGAGCGCGCTTTCCATGTCCATACCCGCGTCTTTCCAGCGGTAGCGCGCGTCACCCAGGTTGGTTCCGTCTGTAGGAAAGCGGATGTAATCGAACTGCACCTCGTCAAACCCACGGGCGATAATTTCCCTGGCTATGGCGACGTTGTACTCCCAGACCTTCTCGCTGTATGGATCTACCCAGTATTCACCGTAATACTTGCGCTCGGTAACGCTGGTCATCGCGGGTGCCGCGGCGGATGGAGGAGCCCCTTCCGGCACTGGCACTGGTACCTCTTTGGTTTCCCACTCGTAGCCGCGCCAGGGCTTGCTTTCCCTGGCATCCCAGACAGCGTACGCGCCGCCAGAGTACTCGTGCAGTCGTTGATCTTTGAAGACGACGATACGCGCTATCAGGTAGCGGTTTTTGGCTTTCATCTCGGCCACGAAGGCTTCTATGTCCAGCGGGTTGACGGTACGGCCAATGGCTTTGACCAGCGGATCGCGCGGTTCAAAGCGCAGCCTGCCGTAATCATCCTTGAGGTCGACGACGACGGAATCGAGCCCTCTGTCTGTCATGAGCGTATCGTAGACAGCGCGGGTTTCTGGTCGCACCATAAAGCCTGTCTGAAGGTACAAACCGTGGCGTCCGTCGGCCGCGGCTCGATACGGTTTGTCACTGCGAAACTGTACGAGCCATAGTTCTGATACGTTTATGGCGGGCATCGTAGAGCCCGGGGACGCGGGCTGGTACAGAGACTCAAGCTGCGTCGGTACGAGTCTGGCCGCGTTCGTCACGGCGCGCGTTTCTTCTGCCAGAAGAACAGAGGTTCCCCTGGCGGTGTCCAGTCGTCGCAGCTCTCCGTCTGTCACGTAGACGAGCCCATCCGGCCTGGCCTGCAGCGAGTCGAACGCGCCGAAGTCAGCGGATTCCCTGTACACAACCCGAAACGCCCTGGCGGCAAAATCGTACCGGTAGATTCGCGGCAGAAACGAATTGGCAGCCCAGACCACGGGGCCTTCTGCACTCGCCTCCACGATGATGTCTGACACCTCGTCGGCGCTCGCTTTCGGGTCGCTCGTGCCCAGATCTCCGCCTATCTCGCGCCACGATCCGGTAGCCGCCTTCACGAACGGGCCCTTGATGGCGTGAGACGCGAACACGAGGAACTCTGGCTTTCCCGTTACAGCCACGGCTTTTATGCCTGGCTGGGGCGCGGGTGAGGCTATTGCCTTCCAGGTACCGCCGCCATCGCGCGTTACGAACACCTGATCCTTCGTCGCGGTTACCAGCGTCAGCGGGTCGTACGGATCCACCTCGAGGTCTTTGAGTTCCTGAACTTCCTTGACGAAGCCCTTGACGCCACCGCTGAACGTCTTGACCGTTTTTATGGGTATGCCCGCGTTGCGTTCCTCAAAGCTGGCCAGATCGGCGCTGTAGACGATACCCTTGCTCGTAAGGAAATAAAACGCGCTGCCAGCGCGGACTATTTTTTTTACTTCGGTGCCCGCCAGAATCCTGGAAGCCCCGGACGAACCACTCAGCAGGTACAACCCGTCAGCGGTTCCGGCGAGCGTCTGCGCGAAGGAGCCAGCGAGCGAGGCGGTCAAGAGAATCGTCAGGAGTAGTAATCGTCGCGTCAGGAAAAGCATGAAGGCGTTCTCCGGTAGTAACGGTGGCTGCGGGTATAATACCCACTATCGATACTACAAAAAAACGCATCCCCTGCATAGGTGAAGCGCTTCTCACATCGGAGCATGCTTCGGGGCATTGAGTGTTGGTCGACTAAGCTCTGTCATCA
>JAFGUM010000362.1 GCA_016938515.1 Spirochaetales bacterium
ACCGTTCCACACCGGGACGCCGGAGTGCCTGGCGAGGTCTTCTACGAGCTTCTGCGAGAAACCGCGGTACTGGATGCCGTCGTACATACGGCCCAGCACCTTGGCGGTGTCTTCGACGGATTCCTTCTTGCCCATCTGGCTGTTGGTCAGGAAGGTGGCGTTGCCGCCCTCGTCCCAGCACGCAGTCTCGAAGGCGCAGCGGGTGCGGGTGGATGCCTTGTCGAATATGAGGACGATATTTTTCCGGTCAAGAAGCTCACCGCGTATGCCCGCGCGCTTCTTGGCTTTGAGGTCGTGCGAAAGGTCGAGCAGGTAGCGGATCTCTTCGGTGCTGAAATCCTTGAGCGTAAGAAAGCTTTTTCCTTTGAGATTGACTGGCATAAAAATCCTCCTGGGTTCTGGTAGCGCTACGGACGCCGGGCTGGCTCGCGCGCACTGCGGGTATACCACCGGCACAAACTGTGGTCAAGGCGGGAGCGGTATGCGTAATTGGTGCATATACATGCATCGGAGGCCAGCGCCAGCCTCCGCATCGATAGCAACGGTATATGATAAAATCACTATGTTATTAACCAAAACCAAACACTTTGTTGACACTACACTAGCAGTGAATGACAATACTCCATGGTGAGCGGCGTTGCCGTTGTACGTGCACTCTTTGTCGCTATATGGAGGAAGCAGTATGAAAAAGATATGGATCATGGCGATCGTCATGATGGCGACCGTTTCGATGGCCTTTGCCGTCGGTCAGAAGGACGCTGGATCTACGCAGCAGGTGGCGGAAGCGTCGACGCAGGGTACGGTACTGCGCTTGCTTACGTGGTCTGGCTACGCCCCCCAGGAGCTTATAGACAAATTTACAACCGAGACCGGTATCAAGGTCGAAGTTACGCTCAGCAACAATGAAGAGATGATATCCAAGCTGCGCGCGACGCGTGGCGGTGGCTTTGACCTCGCCCAGCCATCGCAGGACCGCATCTCGTCCGTAGTCGAACAGTATGGAATTTATCAGGCTATAGATTACAGCAAGCTGGAAACCAGCCTGTTTGACGTGTCCTTGCTCGATGCGGTAAAGAAAAATACGCTCGTAAACGGAAAGTCGTACGCGGTACCTCACGTATACGGTACGGAAGGTCTGGTCATTAACAGGGCCAAAGCCCCTGACATCAAGGACTTCAAGGATCTTCTCGACCCCAAGTACGCTGGCAGGGTTTCCTACCGCATGAAGCGGCCCACGCTTATTGGCATGGGATTCTCACTCGGGTACGACCCGTTCGCGCTCTACAGCGACCCCGCCAAGTACCAGGCCTTCCTCGATGACATGGAAGTCAAGTTGATCGCGGCGAAGCCAGTCGTAAAAACCTACTGGGACAACGGGGACCAGC
>JAFGUM010000363.1 GCA_016938515.1 Spirochaetales bacterium
TAATAGGACTGTTTACCAACTGGCTTGCAATCAAAATGCTTTTCAGGCCGCTGCTTGAGCGCAGGATATTTGGTATCCGGGTGCCGTTTACCCCGGGGATACTGCCGCGGGAACGCGCTCGCATAGCACAATCCATGGGAGATACCGTTGCCTCAGACCTCCTGAACGACGAGACGCTGTCCGCGAGGCTTCGTAGTGATTCTTTCAAGAAAGCCATAGCGCTTGCCGTTCTGGATATTGGCAAGCGGGCGCTGCGGGCGACTCCAGACGATATTGTTGGCGGCATTGACGGCCACGTACAAGCCGTTATTCGTGCGGCTGTGCTCAAGGCTGTCGCAGGATTATCCTCGTCTGACAGTTTTTCAAACGCGTTCATCGCCGGAACCGATTCCGCTCTGGCAGCGTCTAACGACATCAGCCTTGAAGAGATGCTGGGCGAGAAAACCCTGAGCAGCGCGGCGGGACTCGTAACCGCGGCTATGGCTAGCGATCGCTTCGCCAGTAGCTTCGCGGGTGCAGTCACAGCGGCGCTCCAGCACGCTGCTGGCTCGGGTAAAGCACTGACCTCGTTTGTTGACGCTGATACGATAAGAACCCTTGCGGCCCAGGCCATAGATTCAGCGTACCCATCGTTTATAAAGGCTGCCTCGGATCTGTTTGAAGACCGGGCCATCAAGTTGTCCATGGAGCGCATAGGCGCAAAGATCATTCGGAGGACGCTGGATCGCTTCAATTCTGTGCAGAGGTTTTTTATCAGCTTGGGCCAGTATGACAGCGCGATACTGGACAATATGCCGGATACAATCGCCGATTTTTATGAATCGACGATTACCATTCTTCGTGAGGACGCTACGAAGCAAGCCATCGTATCCAGGCTCGCAGAGTATGTCGTAACTTTTGCCCAAAAACCCTTTGCAAGCTTCGATTTTATAGCGGATCCGGTGAAACGTGATTCGGCTACGGAGAGACTCTCGTCCATCCTGTCGCACGCGTTCTCGTCTTTGGACGAAGCTTCCATGGAGCTCGCTATCAGGAATGCGCTAGCCCGTTCTACGGTAGGAGAAGTTCTGAACGCGCTACCTGGTCTGGCCGACAGGCTCGGGCCAGCCTTGGCTGTATGGATTTCGGAAATGTTTGGGCAGGGCCTGGGTGTAGAGACGCCAGGCAGCGCTATCGCTACCGCTTTTTTCCGGGCATTCAGTGATGAATTCAGCCAAACTGCCAACGCGATGCCGCTTGGCAGGACAATCGCGGTGAATGAATCGGATATCGTCGATATTGCCGATGCGGCATCAGAAGCGATATCAGAACTGGCCGCATCAGAAAGCGCGGGTTTGCTCCGTTCTCTTGATCTACGACAGCTTGTAGTTGATAAAATCGACGGTTTGCATATCATTGATGTAGAGAAGATGATACTCCGCGTGGTAGACCGGGAGCTTGGAGCCATAACGATATTTGGCGGCATTCTGGGTGCCATTATCGGCTTATCGCAGAGTATTATACTGTTGTTCAGGTAAAACTTTCGCTACCAGTATGGAACGGAGCATCATGGAAAACGAGAAGAGTGTTCTTATCGTCGATGACAGCGCCGCCTTCGTCCAGGCTATGCTGGAAATGATTGAATCCTTTGATGAAAAGTACAGTGTCAGCGTCGCGCGAACCGCGGAAGAAGCCGTGGAGAAGGCTGCCGCCGTTAGACCTGGCATAGTCTTCCTGGATATTGTCCTGCCTGATCATGAAGGCTACGAGGTTTGTACAGATATAAAGCGAATGTTCATGCATTCGCCTATCCAGATAGTGCTGATGTCGGCACTATATGACGCCAACAGGCTTGAGAAGATACTGGCCGTAGGCGCGGACGACTTCATAAAAAAGCCATTCGACTCTCTTGAATTGCAGCTCAGGCTCAAGGCGGCGCGTATGCGGCTCGAAGCCCAGGCAAAAATGATGGCAGAGAGGGAATTCTACCGCCAGGCGGTACGGCAAGAAGAAGACCTTACCGTAAAGCTACTGGATAGGCAGATGGGGCTGAAGGAAACACTGGCTGATCTTGAAAGCAAAAAAGCCGGTCTAGAAGTAGAAAACACCAGACTCGCAGCGGTAGCCCGCTACGACGCGCTCACTGGCCTGCTCAACAGGCATAGCCTCAACGCCAGACTGGAACTGGAACTAAGGCGAGCCAGCGAAGACGGCGTATCTCTTACGGGGATGATGGTCGATATTGACCGCTTCAAATCTGTAAACGACTCTTTTGGCCACATCGTCGGCGATGACGTACTCAGGGCGGTAGGGGATGCGCTGCGAAAATGCCTGCGTAGAGAGGATTTTGCCGGCCGGTACGGTGGTGAAGAGTTTTTTATAATATTGCCGGGAAGCGCGCTTGAAGCGGCGCTGCCCATAGCCGAGCGCATTAGAACTACGATAGCGGCATCAGACGTTGACGTAGCCGGCGCAAAAGTGTCGGTAACGGTATCGATAGGCGTCGCCGAGCGAAAATCTGGCGACCACGTTACGGACTGGGTCGCGAAAGCCGACGCAGCGATGTACAGGGCCAAGCAACTTGGCCGCAATCGCGTGGAAACCTGAGCTTACTTCGCCGCCAGGTACGCTGCCACGGCGGCGCACAGGTAAAATGAGCCGGTTACGAGTAGCGGCAAATTGGTGCTCCTGGCATCGGCTATGGCCATCGCGATAGCTTCTTCCGTTGCGTCGTTTCGTCGCGTGGCGTACCCTTCGGCTTTGAACGCTTCCTGTATTTCCGCGGGGTCGCTCTCTTTGAAGGTGCCTGGCTTCGTAATGATTACCGAGCCGAACGATGGGCGCAGGGCGGCCGCCATGGCGCGAGGTGATTTTCCCTTGGCACAGCCAAACAGGAGAATCCCACCACCAGGGAACAAACGGTAAAAATCTGAGGCGCACGCCGCGACTGAATCTGCCGTATGCGCTCCATCAAGGATTATAACCGGATCACCCTGCATTATTTCAAATCGCGCGCGCAGTCGAGCCTTGGCAAGGCCGCGCACGATGGCATCAGTACCCACGCCCAATCCACTGGTTATGAGAGCCGCCAGCGCGGCGTTGCGAACCTGTACGTCTCCAATCATAGGAGTGAATAGTCGAGACGGCAGTGAGCCGCAGCTTTTTTCCAGACAATGCAGTCTGGCTCTCGTACCGTCCATGCCAACGGCGCAGTCTGTGATGCCCACGCTATCATCGAGCACGGTTAGCGGAGCGCCTAGCTCCTGTGCCCGCCGACGTATTACTTCAAGAGCTTCCTCGTTGAGCACGCTTGTGTACACGGGTACGCCGGCTTTGATGATGCCCGCTTTTTCTCTGGCTATGAGCGGTATGGTGCCGCCTAGCAGATCCGTGTGCTCCAGTTCTATAGAGGTAATCGCGCACGCTACTGGAGAAACGACATTGGTCGAGTCGAGGCGCCCTCCCAATCCTACTTCTATAACCGCGCTCGTACAGCCTGCCCTGCGAAAACATAAAAACGATAGCATGGTGAGCAGCTCAAAGTACGTGGGGTTCTCTCCACCGGGAAAGTCGTCGTTAGTCTTGCCCTCGAGCCTGTCTGATAATTCCTCCGCGGATTCAAGAAGGATCGCCGTTGTCACCGGGCTGCCATCTATCGCTATCCGTTCGGTAAACGACAGCAGGTGCGGTGAAGTATACAGCCCAACAGGGCCTTCTACTTCTGCGAGCACCGAGGCAATCATCGTAGCGGTAGAACCTTTGCCCTTGGATCCGGCAACATGAACAACGCGGTACGACTCGTCTGGACAGTCGAAGAGCTCTCGCAACGTCTCCATTCTATCCAGTCGATACTCGGTTGGTTCGAGCTTCCGCTCGAAATTGAGGAACTGGTCGAGGTACGCGTATACCTCCTGCTCTGTAACGAACTTCATGGCTTCTCCATAATGATTGCACCGGGGCGGGTTGCCGGACGTGCCAGCACGGCAGCACGTAGAATAGCCGATGCCACATCCAAACCGCTTGCTCTCTCAAGCTCCTCAAATCCCGGGCATGCGTTCATCTCGCATACGGTAAACTCAGAGTCATCTTCGCTGGCGAATAGAAAATCAACCGTTCCGTAGACGAGTGCGCTCGCCATAAAAATGCGCTCCGCTTCCTTGCGTAGCGTCGAAGGCGGAACAAAGGCGTGCATAGTGCCGCCTTCGTGGGCGTTGGAAACAAAATGGGAGCTCTTTCTTGTCACAGATACCGAAGCAAGGCCGGTGCTTCCAGTAACAGGAACAGGACTATACTCCCCTGTAATTTCAGTGTTGTGGCTGAAATTTGCAAAAAAGAAGCGAATATCGCGACCATAGCTCGTGGGCACAAAGCGTTGCGCTATGTATTCACCACCGCTGACCGCATAGGGTGCCCATTCATCTGGACCAGCAACAAGCCTGACGCCAATTCCCATCTTGCCGTAGCGCGGTTTTACCACGAAGGGATAATCGAACGGAGGGTCGTCCAATGGTGCCAGGGCTGTTGCAGGGTGTGCTGCTTTGAGCGTGCGGAAAAAATCAGCGGAAGCAAGCTTGTCGCCCGCGAGAGCCGTCGCGGCAGCGCTGTTGACGGTTACTACACCAGCGCGCTCCAAAGCGTCATACACCAGCGTGGGAACATCCCCGCGAATCAACGCCGTATGGCCCGAACAGTAGTCAACGATGGATGATGGTGGTACAGCGGGGTCGTATATAATGGCTTCGTAGTCGATCGCACGATTTCGAGCAGCTTCCGCAAGGCGACGAGACGGATAGAACGAGTCCAGGTACGAAGCATCTCTGGTTTTAAGACCGTACACGAGGCGTATGCCCATAGCGCCGGAGTATACAGGCGGGATGCCCGGCAGGCAAGCTACAGAATGCGTCTCAGCGTGCCAGGCAGATAGTCCAGGCGCTTGGCCATAGAACCGTCCCCTCCCTGCAACCGCGGTACAGTGCGTCGCGAATCGCGTCCATGCCGTCAGAGCCAAGGTTTTTGAGTATATACGCGCCGTATGGCGATGCCTCTGATGTCCACAGGGATATTTCTCTGTCTCCGATAGACCGTTTTGCTTCGTGACGATAATCAACGATGTCGATGACGTGAAGGCCTGCGTTTTCAAGGATAGTGCGCAAACCGTCTCTGGTAAATCCACGGTTAGCCCCAGTCAAGAAGAATTGCCCGTCAGCGTCTCGGTATTGCTCCAGCAGAACTGAATCCAGCAAGGGGGCTACGAGTGATGGGAGAATATCTGGCATCAGCACCCGCTCTGCCACTACGTATCGAATTGGGGGCAAGCTCTGTTCGTCGTGATCTCGCATCAATGCCGAGCACGAGCGAATGCCCTCGA
>JAFGUM010000045.1 GCA_016938515.1 Spirochaetales bacterium
AAGCGGGCTACCCTTCCTGGTATGGCGGTTGGACTCGCGTGGACGAATATGGGAGGCGATACGCTAATAATAGAAGCGGTAGCCAATCCGGGTAAGGAAGGCTTCAAATTAACAGGTCAGATGGGTGCGGTTATGCAGGAGTCAGCTGGTATCGCGTATACGTGGGTACGACACCACGCTGCTGACGCATACGATATCAAGGCAAAGTTTTTTGAGGAACGTCAAATACACCTGCACATTCCGGAAGGAGCTACACCCAAGGATGGTCCGAGCGCAGGCGTGACTATGGCTACCGCGCTGCTGTCACTGGTGCTGGGTCGCAAGGTAAAAGACAGACTGGCGATGACCGGCGAACTATCGCTCACAGGGCAGGTGCTGCCCATAGGCGGGCTCAGGGAAAAGACGGTGGCGGCTAAGCGCAACAAGATACGCAGTATCATCATACCCAGGGCTAATGAAAAAGACCTTGAGGAAATACCGGAGCACGTAAAGAAAGGAATTACCTTTTATCCGGTAGACAGGATGGAAGAGGTACTAGAGCTCGCGCTACCCGGCTAAACGAGTTCAGCTGGCACCCACCTGCCAGCTTCGAGCTTTAGCCCGCATACGTCTGACAGCACAGACTCAAGTCCCCCGGACATCATCGCCGCTGTTGCCGCTATGTCAGGCGGCAACTCGGAGCCATCTCTGACCGCGCCACTAGCCAGCACTGTTTCCGCGAGAAGCTTCGCGGCTATGAAGCGCTCGCCTTTCTGCACGGCGAAGCCGAGCGGCTTATCCAGCAAACCCACGCTTTCCCACGTCGACTGCTCAGCCTGGCTGTACCTTCCAGAGTCCTTATCCTGGTCGGAAATCCTGACAGGCAGGTTGTCACGTATATAGTCGAGTCGAGGTACGATCTGTTCAAGGTCAAGCACGCAGGTCGCGCAGTTGAACAACACGCGCTCGCCTCTCCTCTCGAGGTCAAGCACGCTCTCGAACGAAATAGCCTGACCGATGTCCGCGACTGTTTTTCTGCCATCAGCCGTAACGACCAGAATGCCTCCCTTTACGTCTACCGGCGTCCTGTAAGAAAACTCGAAGGCGGCTTCGGCACCAGAGAGCATGGCAATGGCAAGTTCGGCGGGTTCCGGCGAGTAGGCGATATTATCAACATTGCCAAGCCATGCGTATCGGTAGCCATCCGCGAGCAATCTCTTGTACACGCCCGACAAGACTTTGAAGCTTTGCCCGTGCCCGCCTGGCAAAGCGATGGCGCTGTCCACCTTGCCGTACGCGTGGTCAAAAATTCTGTAGGGCTTACCATCGGCTGAGTGCGTAAATGCGGCGAGGAGAGCCTGCCTGGCCGATCGTGGTTTCGTAGGGTCTGTGCCTGCGGCTGCTATGAGAGGCGCCAACCATGGGTGCGTGGCGTACTCGGTATACGCGCGCGCCAGAGCCTCATCGGTACCCGCGCTTGTCATCTGGAAAAACGGCAACACCGGTCGTAGAGAACTGCCAAAGCGTCTTGCATACCTGGCGGCTTTCAGTAGAGCTGCACGCATTTTGAGTACCAGAAAACTAGCCCCCGGGCTGCCATCCGGATTTATGTAGGCGGGTGTTAGCCCTTTAGGTTGGCCTTCGCACAGCGGAGCCAACAGTTCAAAGCCAGGTAGTATAGCCGCAAAAACAGCTGAGCCTAGAGCGCTATTCTTCTTGCGATCTGCATAGCTCGTAGCGGAGCCGCCGTTAAGAACACCCCACGCCGTTCTGTCGTACAGGCGTTCTCCCAGATCTACGAGGGCGGCTCTGGTAAAGGCGACGGAGCCTCCCCGTAATTCAGCGCCTGCAGGCATCGGCACGCCATGCAGTGAAAGCCGAGCATGGGCGTCTTCCTCATTCATTGTATAGTTCGCGTCCGCTCCCGACGCCACAATCGAACGCCCATCAACCTTTGGTACCCCAACCACTGTGACGCTGGTGGCATGATCGTGCAAGCCAGCGTTCAGGCTGTCGAGGATGGCCAGGGTCTGCTCTATATCTATTCCTTTGCTGAGCATATCAGCTCGTAAAGTCTCACGCATCGGCAGTCCCCCCATTACCATGGTCACCCGCCAAATGAACAGCCGCGTTAGCCGCTCCGTATAAAGAAATAGCGTAATCCTTTACTACGAATACCGGCGTACGCGCCACGATATCGGCAATGTGAGATCGGTAGGCTCGCTCAAAAACATTCATGAAGCGAAACTCTTC
>JAFGUM010000364.1 GCA_016938515.1 Spirochaetales bacterium
AAAAGCAAAATAAATCAAAAAAAATGGTTGTGGAGATACCAGCGTAGTACTACTACTGCCCGCAAAAGCCTGCCCAGGCCAGCCCTGGATCGTTTGCGGCTGGCCTGGGATGGTAGCGGGCTATAGTCTCGGCGTCAGTCTGAGTATCTGGTAGCCTACAGGGAGGTAGACCCGCCCGTCTCCGTCGACGGCTACACCGTGTCTCGGCTGGGCGTCCGCAGTCTGGCCATCGAGATCGACGCGCAGACGATCCAGAAGGCCTTCTGTCGTAACTCGAAGGAAGCCGGGCCACTCAGACGCGATATAGACGATGCCGTCGCTTCCCACGGCTACATCGTATACTTTTCCTGTACCGGTGTTCAGGGCATCGCCGAATTCTCCCTCCTCAGGAAAATTGTCAAATGATCCGTATGTATAGATGGATCCGTCGCCGCTGGTGTAGCTTGTAGAGGATCCTCCCGTACCACCGGCTACGCGCGTCGCCACGCCATCTTTGACAGCGATAACCCGGCCTTGTTCCTCCGATACGTACAGCGTTTCGTCTGATGACATATATAGTCCGTTTACGCTGCCCAGGCCAAGGCTCAGGGCGTTCATGCTGTCAAAATCGTCAAAATCGAGGTCCTCGCCATTGCCGGCGAAAACGCTGGCGGTGCTGCTTTTGGTTTTATAGATTCTCTTGTCGTATGAACTAAACCAATAGTACGAACCGTCCGGACCCGAAGCTATGGCCGCAGAAGATTGTCCTGTTTGGAGGCTTGTAGCAGAACCGGAGTCTAGCCTCTGAATAATAGCGTCATTAGTGCAGTATAGAGCGCCCGGCGGGTCTGCCAACGCGCAGATGGCCGTTGGGCTCGATGCGGTCTCCATAAGCGTGATGGCACCGCTTGAAAGGAGCACGTTCCGGACGGTGCCTTCGGCATTCTCGGTAAAGTATATCCTGGTGCCATCGGCGCTCAGGGCCAGGTCGTACGCGTGTACGAAGTCTCCTGCGGCCGCGCCAGCGGTCGTCTTGCTGGATTTGCCAGCCGCCAGCGTGGACGCTCCGTTCATGGGGGTTTTGTATATGGATTCGGCTTCGTATGAGCTGCTTTGTGCAGCGTTGTACCAGAATAGCTCGTCTGAAGGCCCCATGCAGAAAACGCTCGAGCTAATGCTGTCGTTGGTCCATTCGACTATCGTTCCGGTAGCTGGATC
>JAFGUM010000365.1 GCA_016938515.1 Spirochaetales bacterium
CGTCAGTAATCCATTCCGCCCATACCACCCATACCACCCATGCCGCCGGCACCGCCGACCATGGGGGCTGACTTGGGTTCGGGGAGGTCGGTGATGGCGCACTCGGTCGTCAGCATCAGGCTGGCAACGCTGGCTGCGTTCTGCAGGGCCGAGCGGGTAACCTTGGCCGGGTCGATGATACCGGCTTTTACCATGTCTACCCATTCCATCTTCGCGGCATCGAAGCCTATGCCCTTCTTTTCGCTCTTGGCGCGGTCGGCGACGATGGCGCCGTCGACACCGGCGTTCTCGGCGATCTGGCGTATCGGCTCCTCGAGGGCACGCTTGACGATCTTGTAGCCCACCTTCGCGTCATCACTGAGCTTCTCGAGGCCATTCTTGTCGCGTGCGATGGCTGCCTGGAGGAGAGCCAGACCACCACCGGGAACGATGCCTTCCTCGATGGCCGCGCGCGTGGCGGACAGAGCGTCCTCGACGCGGTGCTTCTTCTCTTTCATCTCTACTTCGGTCGCCGCGCCGACGTTGATCACGGCCACACCGCCAGCGAGCTTGGCGAGGCGCTCCTGGAGCTTCTCGCGGTCGTAGTCGCTCGTGGTCTCTTCGATCTGCGCCTTGATCTGGCCCTTGCGGTCGTCGATATCCTTCTGCTTACCCGCGCCGTTAATGATCGTCGTGTTGTCCTTGTCGATCTTTACGGTCTTGGCGGTACCGAGCTGGCTCATCTCGGTGTTCTCAAGCTTCATGCCGAGCTCTTCAGAAACAACTTCGCCGCCGGTGAGGATGGCGATGTCTTCGAGCATGGCCTTGCGGCGGTCGCCGAAGCCGGGAGCCTTGACACCGCACACGTTGATCGTGCCGCGGAGGTGGTTGACTACGAGCGTCGCGAGGGCTTCGCCGTCTACGTCTTCGGCGATGATCACGAGGGGCTTGCCGGTCTGGGCGATCTTCTCGAGGATTGGGAGGAGGTCCTTCATCGATGATATTTTCTTGTCATGGATGAGGATGTAGGGATTTTCGAATACGCTCGTCATCGTGTCACGGTTGGTCACGAAGTAAGGGGAGAGGTAGCCGCGGTCAAACTGCATGCCTTCGACGAAGTCGATCGTCGTGTCCATGGTCTTGGACTCTTCAACGGTTATGACGCCGTCCTTACCAACTTTTTCCATCGCATCGGCGATCTGGGCGCCGATTTCCATGTCGTTGTTGGCGGAGACAGACGCGACGTGAGCAATTTCGTCCTTCTCCTTGATGTCCTTGGAGTTCTTCCTGATTTCTTCTATCGCGGTGGCGACGGCGGCGTCCATGCCGCGCTTGAGGCTCATCGGGTCCATGCCGGCGGCAACGGACTTGAGGCCTTCCTTGACCATCGAGTACGCGAGTACGGTAGCGGTGGTGGTGCCATCGCCGGCGATATCATTGGTCTTGGTCGCGACTTCCTTGAGGAGCTGGGCTCCCATGTTTTCGTACGCGTCTTCGAGCTCGATCTCCTTGGCTACGGAAACGCCGTCCTTGGTGACGGTTGGCGCGCCGAATTTCTTGTCGAGGAGGACGTTCCTGCCCTTGGGGCCCAGGGTCACCTTGACCGCGCGTGAGATCTGCTCTACGCCCGCAAGTAGTCTCCTCCGGGCATCTTCGCTGAACAACAGTTGCTTCGCCATGTTCTTGTATCTCCCTTTCTTCGTGGGTGTTCCGCCCCGCTTGTGGGTTCGCGTCTTGAGTAAGCTCGCGAGCGCCGCTCTTGGACGGGTTGGCGTACATACGTTGAGTCGAATCGGTATGATTCGCGAGAGCGAAGATACTAAAATTCTTCGCAGAGCGGCAAGTGCATTTTTTTAAGTTTCTTGGCCCCTGGAGGGTGTTATGAAGCCGAATTGAGGCTATCCCGTAACTTAGGAAGTTACGGGATAGCTTCCTAAGTGTCACATTTTCGCAGGAATTTGGCGCACTATCAGCTGTTTTTGATATGCATAAACGTTAGAAGCGCCAAAATCCGAGAAAGTGCCAAGGCTGTCTGATAGCTAACAGAGTTATCAGACAGCCTCAATTGTACGTATACACTGGTAGTAATATGGAAATTGACGCTTGGCGCTTGACGTTTGTTGTGTTTTGCGGCTATAGGGGGGCTAATGAACGACGAACTTATAGTATTGTACGAAGACGACCATATTCTGGCCATCAACAAGCCCTCCGGGCTCTTGTCGGCACCTGACCGCTACGATGCAGACGCCACTACCGCTTCGAGGGAGCTGGAAATGGAGCACGGGCGCCTATGGCCTGTGCATCGCCTCGACCTTGATACGAGCGGGCTACTCCTGTTCGCGCGTACTGAGGACGCTCACCGGGCGTTGTCGTTGGCTTTCGAGGCCAGGGAAATACATAAAACCTATCACGCGGTTGTCGTGGGGCGACCATCATGGACAGAAACCAGTTGCAACCTGTCGCTGTCCCCTGATGGCGATCGTATGCACCGCACCATCATAGACGGAGCCGGCAAGCCATCATATACCGACTTTGCCGTGCTCGGATTGCACGCCAAAATGGCCATAATCGAGGCTCGTCCGCGCACGGGGCGAACGCACCAGGTTCGCGTACACCTGTCCGCGTTGGGTTACCCGATAGCCTGCGATTCTTTGTACGGTGACGGCAAACCCGTTTTCCTTTCCAAAATCAAGCGTCGGTGGAAGGGTGACGAGTCAAAAGAGCGTCCTCTGATAGCCAGGACGGCGCTCCACGCGTTTTCCATAGAGTTTGAGCACCCTATGACGCACGCCACGATGCGGATGGAAGCGCCGTATCCCAAGGATTTCAGGGCGCTGGTTACCCAGCTGCGCAAAATGTAAGGCACTGCTACTCGTAGTCTTGTCCTTCCTCGCCGTTGTCTATATCCTAGACTAAGCCCCCATGGGGCCAGGGCGCCTGGCGCTTGGATCCAAGATTGTTCCGGAAGTACAATGAAGAAGCATGTTCTGCTGTTCGCAACGTTTGCGTCTCTTTTGTTGGTGTTGGCTTCGTGTGGAGCCAAAGAAGAAGCGGC
>JAFGUM010000366.1 GCA_016938515.1 Spirochaetales bacterium
CATCGACGAATGGAGATTCGTGGGGTCCCCCACCATCAGCGGATAGGGGCAGTACGAACACGCCTGGGGGCAGCCATCACAAATCTGCACCCACAGGAAAGCAGGCACCGTTCTGAGCAGCTCCGGATGAGCCGGTAGCGTCGCCACCACGTCATCCGCGTTCCTGGCACCCAGCGCCCACAGTCGCTCGGCGGCCATCATGTTGCGCATCGAGTCACAGACGGGCGAAAACCTGTACCCTCGCAGATCCACCGGAGACAGATGCGTCTCAATGTCGTACGAGTTGATGTCTTTCTGGATGACGGCAAACAGTCCATCCCGATCCGACGGCGCGTCGAAACGCGATGCGAGCTCCACCAGGTTTGGCAGGGACTTGGCAGCCAGCACCTCGGGAGCCAGGCCTGGCGGATACCCGTCAGCGAAGGTGTACTCGGCCCGATACCTGCGATGCAGATCCAGCAGCGTGGCGCAGAGGCCTGCGTCGACGAAGGGCGAATCTGCCTGATAATACACCAGCGTACCCGCTTCTGCAGAAGCCGCGAAAGACGACATGGCTTCGAGCGCGGCGTGCATCGACCAGGATTGCCGGCGAACCACGGTCAGGCCGTCGGCGGCCAGTTTCTCATCCGGTATCGACAGCCCCGGACCGGCCAATACCAGAATATCGCCATTCGCAGCGCTACGCGCCATGGCTACGACGCGCTCGAAGGCTCCCGGGCCACCAGCAAAGGGCTTGATGGCGAATTCGTTGACGCGCGTGGCGTTGATGACTGCACGTGTTTCCATACCTACCTAGAGTATCGGAGAGGCCGATGGTCTCCGTTAGCCGCTATTGCAAAGCTAGTGCATATCATTATCAGCAGCAATGCACTGGACGCATACACTCCATTGTGCTATATTCCGTTTTCCATACTATCTATGGTATGATAGAGGAAACAGATCGGGGGGATCATGAAAATAGAGAGACGGTTTACCAGCCCGGGCAAGGGCCCGTACGAAGGCATCAAATGGGAGCGGCGCGTGTCGGAAATTCGCAACCCGGATGGACGTGCGGTATTCAGGATGGATGGCGTAGTAGTCCCCTCCACCTGGAGTCAGATTGCCACGGATATCATGGCGCAGAAATACTTTCGCAAGGCGGGAGTCCCCGCCGACAAGGCGGAAGACTGGCGCAACTGGATTCCAGCTGAACAGCAAGCTTTGGCGGGTCAATCGCCTATACCCGGCAGCGAGCATGACGCCAGGCAGGTATTCCACCGTCTCGCCTACACCTGGCTGCTCTGGGGCAAGAGAGCCGGGTACTTCGATTCTGAAGCCGACGAAAAAGCCTACTATGACGAGATGTGCTCGATGCTCGCCAGGCAGATGGGCGCGCCCAACAGCCCGCAGTGGTTCAATACCGGCCTTCATTCTGTATACGACCTCGAAGGCCCGCCCCAGGGTCATTACTACGTCGATACTGAAACCGGGGAGGTTGTCTCGTCTACCAGCGCGTACGAGCGGCCACAACCCCATGCGTGTTTTATACTCAACATTGAAGACGACCTCGTAAACGAGGGCGGCATCATGGACCTGATAGAGCGCGAAGCCAGGCTATTCAAGTACGGGTCGGGCACAGGGTCCAACTTTTCAAAGATCCGCGGTGCCAACGAGCCGCTATCAGGCGGAGGCGTCTCCAGCGGCTTGCTGTCGTTCCTCAAAATCGCGGATAGATCCGCCGCGGCCATCAAATCCGGCGGTACGACCCGCCGCGCGGCGAAGATGGTTATCCTGGACGCCGACCATCCAGACATAGAAACCTTTGTGGACTGGAAAGCCGGTGAGGAGTACAAGGTAGCCAGCCTGGTTACCGGCAGCAAGGCGCTCAAGCGCTATACCGTGGCGCTCAGGGACGCGGCGAGCCGTAGCGATGTGCCTGCCTCGGACAGGCTGTCGCTGGACGCCAACCCCTACCTGCGCTCCGCCGCCAAGGAAGCCCTCGACGCGGGAGTGCCCGGCGCCTACGTATACCAGTTGATGCGCAGGATCGCAGACGGAGACACCGACATCGACGGCCCCGTGTTCGACGCGAACTGGGAAGGAGAAGCGTACAACACAGTTTCTGGCCAGTCGTCAAACAACTCCATACGCGTTACCAACGAGTTCATGGAGGCGGTAGCCCGAAACAAGGACTGGGCTCTCACCATGCGTACGGGAGGCAAAACGCTTCGTACGGTCAAGGCGAGGTCGCTGTGGGATCGAATCGCCCGATCCGCCTGGCAGTGCGCCGACCCTGGCCTGCAGTTTCACACCACCGTCAACGAGTGGCATACCTGTCCGGCGGACGGCGCTATACGCGGCTCCAACCCCTGCTCCGAGTACATGTTCCTCGATGACACCGCGTGCAACCTCGCCTCGCTCAACCTCACAACCTTCTACACCGATTCGACGCGGGCTTTCGACGCCGAGGCGTACCGTCACGCCATACGCCTGTGGACGCTGACGCTGGAAATTTCTGTGGTCATGGCCCAGTTCCCGTCCAGCGAGATAGCTCGTAAAAGCCACGACTACAGGACACTCGGACTCGGGTACGCCAACCTTGGCACGCTGCTCATGCTTATGGGCCTGCCGTATGACTCCGAGGAGGGGCGTGCAACCGCGGCGGCGCTGGCAGCGATAATGACCGGCGAAACGTACGCGCAGTCTGCCAGGATGTCAGCTGAATTCGGCCCGTTTATCAGGTACGGGGCCAACGCCGACGCGATGCTCAGGGTAATCAGGAACCATCGCAGAGCCGCGTACAACGCTCCAGCCGACGACTATGAGGATCTTACCATCGTGCCACGCGCGCTGGAGGCAGACAAAGCGCCTCCCAACCTGGTGGCAGCAGCACAAGCCTCGTGGGACGACGCCCTCAGCATTGGGGAGGCGCACGGCTACCGAAACGCCCAGACCACGGCGATAGCCCCCACCGGCACCATCGGACTGCTGATGGACTGCGACACGACGGGTATAGAACCCGACTTTGCCCTCGTCAAGTTCAAGAAACTGGCAGGCGGTGGTTACTTCAAGATAGTAAACAATTCAATACCCCCGGCTTTGCGCGCGCTTGGATACACAGAAGAACAGATAGAAGACGTCAGACTGTACATGGTAGGCCGAGGTTCGCTTGATGGCGCTCCGGGGGTGTCGTTGGCTGCCCTCAAGGAAAAAGGCCTACCCGAAGAAGCCCTGGCCAAGGCGGAAAAAGCCCTCAAAGACGCGATGAGCCTGGACTCCGCGTTCAACCCCTACACGCTGGGCGCTGAAGCCTACGACGCGGTAGGCGCTGTAGCAGAGGTAAGAAGCGCCCCCGACTTTGATCTGCTTTCGTTCCTGGGCTTTTCGCCGCAGGAAATTGATGCCGCGGAAGAGTACGCGTGCGGTTCCATGGGAATAGAGGGCGCACCTCACATCAAAAAAGCGCACTACGCTGTCTTTGACACGGCAACGCCTTCGGGTAGAAAAGCAACTCGCTCGATAGCCTGGCAGGCGCACATATCGATGATGGCGGCGACCCAGCCCTTCGTAACTGGCGCCATATCAAAAACCATCAACATGCCCGACTCGGCCAGTTTTGACGACGTTAAGGGCGCGTACATGACCGCCTGGAAGAGCATGCTCAAGTCAATAGCTCTCTACCGCGACGGCTCCAAGCTTTCGCAACCCCTGTCGTCCATCGCCGCAGGCGCGAACAGCCTTGCGGAGGAACTCGTCGAGCTGCAGGCCGCACCAGCAGAAGGTGCGACGCCTATCGCACCTGTAGAGGCCACCCCCTCGCTTGCTAGTATTCGGTACCCCCTGCCGAACAGGCGCTCCGGTTATACCCAGAAAGCCAAAATTGGCGGCCATTCGGTATTTCTGCGTACGGGTGAATACGACGACGGGCGGTTGGGAGAAATATTCCTTGACATGCACAAGGAGGGAGCGGCATTCCGTAGCCTTCTCAACTCGTTCGCCATAGCCGTGTCTCTGGG